>JAHEHW010000189.1 GCA_024639745.1 Salaquimonas sp.
ATCCTGGGCCCCGCAGTATAATTCAGCATGGCGGGGATACGCCCGCTTGACTGCAATCCAAGCAAGACGCTGACCACTGCGTTTGCATTCGGCATCAATACGGGGACGATTTCGCCGTGTTGCGTTCTCGACATCAACCGGTTCCCAACAATTCGGGCGCCGGTCAGCATTCGACCGTAGGAGAACTTGTTGCCGACGGCATCCTCAAGCACGGGCTCTTTCGATCCGTAACGGCGAGCGGCATCGACAAAAGCCTGAAAAATGGTCATGCCCGCAAAGCGCGAACTGAAACCGTCTTCGCTCACGCGATCTCCTCCCAATCGGTCCTCTGGAGAACGATTTTTGCAGGCTTACGTGTTTTGGAAAAGATGTAATCGGGCATTTTGCGCCCGAAAACGGGAGTTATTAAGCCCAGCCGCCGGTCTTGTAGCTGTAGAGACCACCATTGCGGGTCGTTTCCGGGCTGCAAAGTTTCACAATGGCCAGGGCGAGTTCTGAAGGATCTGGAAGCGTTTCCGGATCTTCGCCCGGCATCGCCTGGGCGCGCATGGCTGTGCGTACCGGCCCGGGGCTGAACAGGTTGACGCGAAGGGTCGTTTTCTCGCTTTCCGCCGCCCAGGTCTTGGCGAGCGCTTCAAGCGCGGCCTTGGAGGCGGAATAGGCGCCCCAGAACGGCTTGCATGTATGCGCAACGCCGGATGTCATGAGAAGGGCTCGCCCGGCATCCGAAGCGCGGAGAAGCGGATCGAGTGAGCGCATCAGGCGCCAATTGGCCGTCACATTGATCGCCATGACCTGGTCGAAAACCTTTGGCGTGAAATGACCGATCGGTGATAGTCCGCCGAGAATCCCTGCATTGCCGACGAATATATCGAGCTTGCCCCAGCGCTCGTCGATCGACGCGCCGAGCCGATCGAGCGCGGTATAGTCCGTCAGGTCGAGCGGAATGAGAGTTGCGGAACCGCCGGCTTGCTGAATAGCGTCGTCAAGCTCCTCAAGCCCGCCAACAGTCCGCGCCATGGCGAGGACATGCGCGCCTTCTAAGGCCAGCGCCAGTGCGGTGTGATAGCCAATTCCCCTCGACGCCCCGGTAACGAGCGCGATCCTGTTATCGAGTGATCCCATGAAAATCTGCCTCTGGTGATTGCCGGGTCAACGGCTCTTTCAGCGTCCCTGACGTTCAGCCAGAAGGGAAACGTTATCGCCCTTGCCGCCGATATTATGGTCGGTCAGTTCGGTCGGATAGTCCTTGGAGAAGCAGGCATCGCAATATTGCGGTAGATCGCCGTTACGCTTTGCTTCTCCTGCGGCCCGGTACAAGCCGTCAAGCGAAATGAAGCCAAGAGAGTCGACGCGGATGAAGTGTTCCATCTCTTCGATTGACATGCGCGAAGCCAGCAATTTGTTGCTCTCTGGCGTGTCCACTCCGTAGTAGCAGGGCGAGGCCGTCGGCGGACTTGCTATCCGCATGTGAACTTCTGAAGCGCCGGCTTCCCGTACCATTTGCACGATCTTCTTCGATGTCGTTCCTCGGACGATGGAATCGTCGACCAGCACGACCCGCTTGCCTTCGATCATCGACCGGTTGGCGTTGTGCTTCAGTTTCACGCCCATGTGACGGATCGAATCCGTGGGCTGAATGAAGGTTCGCCCGACATAGTGATTACGGATGATGCCCAGTTCGAATGGAAGATTGGCTCCCTGGGCGAATCCGATGGCTGCCGGCACTCCGGAATCGGGAACTGGCACCACCAGATCGGCATCGGCAGGGATCTCGTGGGCGAGTTCAACACCGATTTGCTTGCGAATATCATAGACATTGCGTCCGGAAAGTACCGAATCCGGGCGGGCGAAATAGACATATTCGAAAATGCAGAAGCGGTTTCCGGTGGTTTCGAATGGTTTCGAAGAGCGAATGCCCTCATCGGTGATGATCACCAGTTCGCCCGGCGCGACTTCGCGGACGAAGCGCGCGCCGATGATATCGAGCGCGCAGGTTTCCGAGGCAAGGATATAAGCGCCGTCGAGATCGCCAAGAACCAACGGACGGACGCCCAGGGCATCGCGGCAGCCGATAAGCTTTTTGTTGGTGATGCCGACCAGTGAAAATGCGCCTTCCAGCCGCCGGAGCGCTTCGACCAGACGATCTTCGAACCGCGCCTGTTTGCACATGGCGATCAGGTGAAGGATAACTTCGGTATCCGAGGTTGAATGGAAGATTGCGCCTTCCCGCTGCAATTCCCGACGCAACGTCATCGCATTGGTCAGGTTGCCGTTATGGGCGACTGCGAAACCGCCACCAGCAAACTCGGCGAAAAACGGTTGGACGTTTCGCATTTCGTCCCCGCCCGTCGTCGAGTAGCGATTATGGCCGATGGCGCGAATACCCTTAAGCCGCTCTAGCACGTCCGGTTTCGTGAACGCATCGCCAATCAGGCCTCGATGCCGTTCGGCGAAGAACTGTTTGCCGTCGAAACTGACTATGCCTGCCGCTTCCTGTCCACGATGCTGCAGGGCATGGAGGCCAAGCGTGGTCAGTGCCGCAGCATCCTGGTGTCCGAAGATGCCAAATACACCGCATTCCTCATGCAGCTTGTCGCCGTCATAAGGCAGGTGGGAAAAATCAATGGACATTTGCATGTTCCCGGGTCTCGCTGGCGCCCGTACCGCCAGCGTTTAAGTTTGTTCTCCGGCGGGTTCTTCATCACCGGAGGGCTTGAGCCGCTCGATGATGGATTTTTCCGGATCGTCTGGCAGAAGCTGGACGATGCTCTGGCCTATTGACTCCAACATGGGTTTTGATTTTGCATTCGCAACCCATCCGGGCTGGTTTTCAGGCATCAGCCAGTTGAAAAACAGTAGTCCCACGACCACCAGCAGCGCACCGCGCGCCGCGCCGAATACGAAACCCAGCGTGCGGTCGAGAGCTCCTATCTTGCTGTCGACAATATAGTCGGCGATTTTCATCGTCAGAAGGCTGACGATGATCAGCGTCACGAGGAAAATCACGCCCGCGGCTACGATATCGGCCACGGTCTTGCTCGAGGAAATCTGGTTCGTGTAGGTTGCTGCTTTCGGTGCCAGCGTCGGATAAAAGTACAGGGCTGCGATGGCTGCCACGACCCATGAGGCGACGGACAGAACTTCCCGCGAAAAACCGCGGATCATGGCCAGTACGCCGGAAACCAGCATGAGGCCGATCAATATCCCGTCAAAAAGGGTAATCATGCCATCCTCTCAAACTTGATCCGTTGAGTTAAACCCTTGGCCGGCTTTCGGCTATTCCGGTTTTGCCCGATTGATACCCGTTGACCCACCGCCCTCGGCACAGCAGGGCCACCTTTTGACCGTTCGCGCAAAAAAAATCAACGAATAATGGTGCTCTATCCCGAAATATCGCACATGCGACAAACGATTATTCCTATGATGCTGGCGTAGGGCGCCGGTCATGGGCAAGAATCCGCGCAGCAAGATCGGAAAGTTCCCTGATTTCGACAGTTTCCAGGCTGGTCGCGATCCGTGGTTTTTTGCTTTTTCCCTGCTTACTGCCGGGAGAGAGCGAGCCTTTCGGCAAGACGGCGCGGCCAAATCCGAGTTTTTCCGCTTCCTTGATCCGCGCCTGTGTATGAGAAACGGGACGTGCCGCGCCCGAAAGGCTGATTTCGCCAAAATACACGCTCTCCGTAGGCAGGTTGACCCCGGCCAGCGAAGAAACCAACGCCGCGGCAACTGCCATATCCGCAGCGGGTTCCGATATCCGGTACCCACCGGCGACGTTCAGATAGACATCGTGTTGTCCGAGCCTCACGCCGCAATGCGCTTCCAATACCGCGAGAACCATGGATAATCGCGAGGAATCCCAGCCGACTACTGCCCGTCGCGGTGTCCCCAGCGAGGAAGGTGCCACCAGCGCCTGTATCTCCACCAGAACCGGCCGCGTGCCCTCTATCCCGGCGAAGACGGCGGCGCCCGGCGCCGTTACATTGCGCTCGCCCAGAAACAGTTCGGAAGGGTTCGGAACTTCCCGCAAACCTTCATCCGACATATCGAAGACGCCGATTTCATCCGTCGGTCCGAAGCGGTTCTTGACGGTGCGTAGAATGCGGAAATGTTGGCCGCCTTCGCCTTCGAAATAGAGCACGGCATCGACCATGTGCTCCACCACCCTTGGTCCAGCGATCTGACCGTCTTTCGTAACATGACCGACCAGTACGAGAATCGTGCCGTATTTTTTAGCATATCGGATCATCGCCTGCGCGGCTGTGCGGACCTGAGTCACCGTTCCGGGCGCCGAGTCGGCCGTATCGGTCCAAAGCGTCTGGATCGAATCGATGATGAGAAGGGCAGGGGGCTTGTTGACGCGCAAGGTTGCCAGAATGTTTTCGACACTGGTTTCAGCCGCGAGCGAGATATTCTCTTCGACCGCGCCCAGCCTCTGAGCCCGAAGCCGAACCTGAGCAACCGCTTCTTCACCAGAGACATAGACGACCTGCTGGCCGGTTCTGGCCAGTGCCGCCGCGGCCTGCATGAGCAGCGTTGATTTGCCAATGCCCGGATCGCCGCCGACAAGCAGCGCTGAACCTGGCACGAACCCGCCGCCGGTTACCCGGTCGAGTTCTGCAATGCCTGTTGGCAGTCTCGGCGCTTTTTCGATATTGCCGGCAAGCGAGACCATTTCGATCGCATGGCCCCGGGCCATTCGCGAAGCCGAAGGCGCTGAGCCAACGCCGGTATCGGCGCTTTCCTCGACAAGCGTGTTCCACTCGCCGCAGGCATCGCACCGCCCGGACCACCGAGGCGAGACATTGCCGCAATTCTGGCAGACGAATTGGATCTTCGATTTCGCCATTCTAACTCGGCTCGCTTTGG
>JAHEHW010000190.1 GCA_024639745.1 Salaquimonas sp.
GGCGGTCCGGGTCCTGTGCAAGTGCAGCCATTTCATCGGCTGAAAGACCGAGCCGGGTCATGCCCGTATCGACATGCAGCGCATGGGGTTCACTGGCAAGCCCTGCTGCAAGCCAGTCCTCGATGTTTTTGGGCGCTGAGAGAACCGGTACGATCCGATGCGCGGTGTATTCGGCCGCCATCTGCTTGTGAAATCCGTCGAACGTGAAAATGCGACCGTCAGGTAGGGAAGGGCGCAGAGCCAGTGCTTCACCGAGCGAGGCAACGAAAAAATCACGGCAGCCTTCTGCAAACAGCCGCTGCGCTACCGGCGCGGAACCGAGACCATAGCCATTCGCCTTGACGACGGCTGCGCATTCGGCCGTATCGGCCTTGCCGGCCAACAGCCGCCAGTTTTCCGCCAGTGCGTCAAAGTCGATGGTCAGGCGGCCATTCGCCTGTCTCGGAGCGGCTGGTTGCACCATGAGTCGTGGTACCCGTTTGCTTTATTCGTAGCGTTCCGGCAGGTAGTCGTCGTCCGCGAGATCGGAAAAGCGGGTAAACTCCGCCTGAAATCCGAGTTTCGCGGTACCCGTCGGGCCGTGACGCTGCTTGGCGATAATGACCTCCGCCTTGCCTTGGGATTCGACCATATCCTTTTCCCATTTGAGATGCTCTTCGGTGCCCGGTTTAGGCTCGCGGTTCTTGACGTAATATTCCTCGCGGAACACGAACATGACCACGTCGGCATCCTGTTCGATCGAACCGGATTCACGTAGATCGGCCAGTTGCGGGCGTTTGTCTTCACGGGATTCGACCTGGCGGGAAAGCTGGGAAAGCGCGATGATAGGAATGTCCAGCTCTTTCGCCAGCGCCTTGAGTCCGGTCGTGATCTCGGTAACTTCCTGCACGCGGCTGTCGCCCGCACGTTTCGAAGCCTGCATCAGCTGGATATAGTCGACCACCATCACGTCCAGCCCGCGCTGGCGTTTCAGCCGCCGCGCGCGAGCCGCCAATTGGGCGATTGAAATACCACCGGTTTCGTCGATGAAAAGCGGCAGTTTCTGCATCTCCTGTGCGCAAAAGGCGAGTTTTTCATACTCAGCTTCGGTAATCTGACCGCGCCGGATTTTCGAGGATGAAACTTCGGCCTGTTCGGAGATGATGCGGGTCGCGAGCTGGTCTGCCGACATCTCCAACGAGAAGAAGCCGACGACACCGCCATTTAGCGCTTTCGGTGTGCCGTCTGGCGCCACGTCCGCCTCATAGGAGTGTGCGATATTGAACGCGATATTGGTGGCCAACGAGGTCTTGCCCATGCCGGGGCGCCCGGCAAGGATGATGAGATCCGAACGCTGAAGCCCGCCCATTCTTTCGTCCAGCTGCCGGATGCCGGTCGAAATTCCCGAGAGTCCGCCGTCCCGTTGAAATGCCGCGGCAGCAAGGTCGATGGCCGTGTTGATGGCGGTCGAGAATTCGTGGAAGCCGCCTTTATAGCTGCCGGTTTCTGCAAGTTCGAACAGCCGGCGCTCGGCATCTTCGATCTGGCCGGACGGCGGCATCTCGACCGGTGCGTCATAGGCGATATTTACCATGTCTTCGCCGATCCGGATCAGGTTGCGCCGCAAGGCAAGATCGTGGATCGACCGGCCATAGTCTTCCGCGTTGATGATCGTCGTAGCTTCAGCCGCTAGAAGCGCCAGATATTGGGCGACCGTCATATCGCCGAGTTTTTCTTCCGCCGGCAGGAAAGTCTTGATCGTGCGCGGGTCGGCGCGCTTGGCAGCGCGGATCATGTCCGAGGCGACCTTGTAAATCTGCTGATGCAGCGCCTCGAAGAAATGTTCGGGCTTCAGAAAATCCGATACCCGGTAATAGGCATCGTTATTGACCAAGATAGCGCCCAATAGCGCCTGCTCGGCCTCGATATTGTGCGGAGCCAGCCGGTAGCCGGGTTCTTGGCGGTCGGATTTGGGGCGGTTATTCTCAAATTTCGTTACAGCTTCGGCCATCTTGGGTGGTGCGTTCTTCTAATGTCTTTGCGGGAATCGGCTCTGCTACTCGGAACGGAGAGGACATGCCACCTGTCGCCCTTTTGCGCCAGTGCTTCCACGCCACGCCAGGTCTCTTTTCAGGTCGATTCGAAAGCTTCTCACAATGTCCACACTAGTTCACAGGAATTGGCATTTTGTTCAAGAAAGCCGTTGCAAATTCTCGCCGTCGCGCATCGGAATCCACGCGAATCGAGCTTCCTGTTCCAACATACAGTACGGGGCGCGAGAGTTGCCGCGCCCCGCATGAATTAAAGGCCAGCGATGCCGCTGAATTACGATGCAGGCTTTTCTTCTGCTTCTTCCTCGGCAACTTCTGCTTCTGCAGCCGACTCTTCGGCTTCGTCAGCGGCCAGTTCTGCCTCATCCGGGTTTTCGAAGATTTCCTCGAGATCGATATCCGCATCTTCAGGATATGTTTCGCGCTCGAAACCGCCTTCGCGGGCGGTTAGGTCTTCACCGGCGGCCTGACGTTCGGCCTCGTCCTCGGAGCGCGCAACATTGATCATGATTTTCGAGAACACTTCAGAGTGTAGCTGGATGTCGATCTCGTGCATGCCGATAACCTTGATCGGGTTTTGCAGCAGAATCTGGTTACGCGCGACCTTGAAGCCCTGTTCTTCCATTGATTCGGCGATATCTCGGGTTGAAACCGAGCCGTAAAGCTGGCCGGTCTCCCCAGCCGAGCGAACCATGACATATTGTGTGCCATTGAGCTTCTCGTGAATGGCTTCGGCCTCTTTCTGGCGCTCGAGGTTCTTGGCTTCGATCTGGACGCGTTCGGCTTCGAAGCGTGCTAGGTTGGCCTTGTTGGCGCGAAGCGCTTTGCCCTGCGGCAACAGATAGTTGCGGGCGAAACCGTCCTTGACGGTAACGACATCGCCCATCTGTCCGAGTTTCAGAATGCGTTCAAGCAGGATGACTTGCATGATGATTTCCTTCTTGTGTTTGACCGGCCTCGAAGCCGGACTGGGTTCATGTTGCGCCAGAGCTGGGATTGGCCGACGCAGCTTTCTTGATGGAACGGAAGATCCCTACAATCGTGAAGATGATTAGGGGAACGGTGAAAAGGCCGATCGAGACGTAGACCACCAACAAAATGATCCCGCGCGATGCCATTGGACGGGTGCGTTGGTGCAGTTCGGAAAGGCCCACCAGCCCGAAACCAGCAACGGTAATGCCAGTAAGCACTCCACCGATATCGGCGAGCGAACCGGAAAAAAGCAGAAGAGCGAGCAGTCCGGCAACAAGGACGAAAATAGTCTCGACCGGAAGCGTGATGGTTGCCGCTATATCCTCTTTATCCCGGGCAAGCAGTCCCGACCGGCGGGTGATGCCGGCGGAAAGAAACGCGATGATGACGTGGAAAAGCAGCCATGCCGCAGGAACGATTGTCGGGATAAGATTCGCATAGACCAGCGCGCGGGCCTGCAGTTCTTTATCCGTCGGCATTTCGATTTCGGGATTGCTGCTGGCCAGCTGACGCATCAGTTCGGCAAATGACGGAGCGAAGGAGTCAGATGAATAGCCTGCTGCGGCGCCGAGCGCCATGAAGCCGATGGCAAGCATTGCCATAAGCCGGAACAGAATATCCGAAAGCGGAAACCAAACGATCCCCAGTCCGTCATCGGCGCGTTGGCCCAGATTGACCATATGGCCGACCGATGCGGCCGGGAAAAATAACAGCAGCAGCCCGATACCCGCCGCGCCGGTGCCGCCGGCATAACCGGCGATCATGGTCCCGATTGCCGTAGCCACAAAGCCGGCCACGAAGCCCCAGCCCATCGTTGCTATATAGATGGCGGCAGGTGCCGCGAAAAAGAGGACAAACGCCAGAACCCCCGCCTTAAAGGCGGCAACCAGCATCAGACCGGCTGAAATGCCCGCCAGAATGCCGACGAAAATGGATTGGCTGCGTTTCATCTTGTCGCTGTCCTGTCCTTTGACAGTTAGGCACGCGGACCATTCCGGTGCCAACATGGGCCTTGTTGTCCAGCCAAGCGACGGTCCCCACCGCGCCGGCTACCGATCGGGGGCAATCTGGTTCACGCCCCCGACTTTTTGTATATTGCCGTGATCAGCTGATCACATAGGGCAGAAGGCCCAGAAAACGTGCCCGCTTGATTGCTCGTGCCAGTTCGCGCTGTTTCTTGGCGCTGACCGAAGATATGCGGGAAGGAACGATCTTGCCACGCTCGGAGATGTAGCGGCTCAGAAGCTTTACGTCCTTGTAATCGATTGCCGGCGCATTCGGACCTGAAAACGGGCAGGATTTGCGGCGGCGGCTGAACGGTCTGCGAGGTCCCATTGCCATGATTAGTTACCTCCATCCCTGCGGTCGCGGCGGCCGCGATCATCGCTTTTCTTCATCATTGCGGAAGGGCCTTCCTCGTGCTCTTCGACCTTGATGGTCATGTAACGCAGAATATCGTCGTGAAGGCGCTGCTGACGCTCCAGTTCGGCGATTGCCGCTGCCGGTGCATCGACATTCATCAAAACGTAATGCGCTTTGCGGTTCTTGTTAATTTTGTAGGCGGCGGACTTCAGTCCCCAGTTCTCGACCTTGGCGACGCTTCCGCCATTGTTTTCGAGAATGCCCTTGAAATGGTCCGCAAGCCCTTCTGCCTGTTGACCGGAAATGTCCTGGCGAGCCAGGAACACATGCTCGTAGAGTGGCATGATGCCTTTCCTTCCTAGTTTTCCAGGCGCCTCGCGCAAAGCCTCCAAACCGCAATTCGTGGGTTTTAACCCCGGAAAGGCGTTTTGGGAACGGTTGAAGCAAAGACAAGGGAAGCCGGATCATCTTGTGATCCCTACCCGCCGGTCGCATTGAATAGCG
>JAHEHW010000191.1 GCA_024639745.1 Salaquimonas sp.
CTGATATTCGGCAACCTCTTCACCCATAAGGAAGACATTGTCATCGCGACGCATTTCTTCGGCCATCGCCGTGTTCAAGGCCTCGCGAACGGTGATCGTCTCCATCTCGGTACCAGCCGGGATATCGGGGTCATCGGGCACTTCCGGTGCCGCGGCCTGAGCGGGCGCCACCACGGGCGCTTCCGAAGCTTCTGCCGGCGCATCAGCCGATGACGCCTCTGGTGAGGGGGCACCACCGCCACCGCCGCTCTTTGCAGCAACTTCCAGGTCTTCACCCTCTTCCGCCAGGATCGCAATTACTTCGTTGACCTTCACGCCTTCCGTTCCGGCCTCGATCAAAATCTTCGCGATCTTGCCCTCGTCGACCGCCTCCACCTCCATGGTCGCCTTATCGGTCTCGATCTCGGCAATAACGTCGCCAGGCGCAACATTATCGCCCTCTTTTACCAGCCATTTGGCCAGATTGCCTTCCTCCATCGTCGGGGAAAGCGCAGGCATCAAAATATCGATAGACATCGGTTCCCCCTCCTTCAGAGCAAAATATCGGTGTAGAGCTCGGAAGTATCCGGCTCTGGGTCGTTCTGAGCGAATTCAGCCGACTTGTTCACGATCTCGCGGATTTCCTTGTCGATCGCCTTCAAATCGTCTTCCGTCGCATGCTTGCCCTCGATCAGGCGCGCCTTGACCTGCTCTATCGGATCGCTCTCGGCCCGCATCTTCTGGACCTCATCCTTACTGCGATATTTCGCAGGGTCTGACATTGAGTGGCCGCGATAGCGATAGGTCTGCATTTCCAGAATGATCGGACCGTGCCCGCCACGACACCATTCGGCCGCGACCTGACCCGCGGCGGTCACTGCGCGGACATCCATGCCGTCGACTTTCATGCCGGGAATACGGAACGAAGCGCCGCGTTGCGAAAACTCGGTAAGCGCGGAAGAGCGCTGAACCGAAGTTCCCATGGCATAGCGGTTGTTCTCGATAATGTAGATGACCGGAAGCTTCCACAGCTCGGCCATGTTGAAGCTTTCATATACCTGACCCTGGTTCGCGGCGCCGTCACCGAAATAGGTCATGGAGATGTTGTCATTGCCGCGATACTTGTTTGCGAATGCCAGACCAGTGCCCAAGGAAACCTGTGCGCCGACGATACCATGGCCGCCATAAAAATCCTTTTCCTTGGAAAACATGTGCATCGAGCCGCCCTTGCCTTTGGACAAACCGCCCCGGCGCCCGGTCAACTCCGCCATGACACCGCTCGGATCCATGCCACAGGCAAGCATATGACCATGATCGCGATAACCGGTAATGACCTGATCACCGTCCTTCGTCGCCATCTGCATGCCGACGACAACGGCTTCCTGGCCGATGTAAAGGTGACAGAAGCCGCCGATATGGCCCATACCATAGAGTTGGCCTGCCTTTTCTTCGAAGCGCCGAATCAGCAGCATTTCCCGGTAAGCCGTCAATTCCTCGTCCTTCGAAAATTTGAGCGGTTCAGGAGTAGCGATCTTGGTGAGCGCGTCCGTTTTTTGTGGTGTTGCAGGTTTCTGGCGTGATGCTTTTGTGGTTTTGGCGGACGATTTTCCTCCGCTGGCAGACTTTGCAGCCATTAAGCAGTCCTCCCGGTGAGCGCTTCGCCTCTCAATGCGATTGATGAAACAGGATAGACGGTTTAGAAAATGATTCAATCCCAAATTTTGCATGGGACATATGCATGCAAATCATTGAAATATTTTGATTTTTGTAAACTTAACTCGTTTTCAGTTAATTCCCGAAATCCAGCATATAGAGCTTACCCCATGCGCCGAGGTCGGGTCAGTTCCGGGTCTGCAGAATGACGAATTCGTTCTCAGCCACAAGCCCGAGGCGCTGGCGGATTGCCTCATCGAGCGCATCGCGCTCCAGCGTCCCGATGGTCAACTGCGCGACCTTCTTTTCCAATGCCCGTCGCTCTTCCTTGAGATCGGCCAACTCAAATTCGAGATGAAGCGCCTCTTCATGCATCTCTTTCTTGGCATGAATGCTGTAGCGGCCGGTTTGCGCGTGATACGCGAAGTAGCTGGTCAGCAGGATGCTGAGCGCAGGAATGATAAGGCCGTTCAGGCGGCTTATTCTTTTCTGGCGAGTAGACAACAGAATACGCTTCCCAAATACCCTGGACCTAACGAACTCAATAAGATTAGCCCCGCGTCTTTAAGGAAGGGTTTACGGCAGCAGCAGAAAACGCGCCAGCGAATGGCTGATCAATCCTTCAGGATCGATTTGCCCGCAAAACGCGCGATGCTCCCAAGCTCTTCTTCAATCCGGATGAGCTGATTATATTTTGCAAGTCGGTCTGAGCGGGCAAGCGAACCAGTCTTGATCTGTCCGCAATTGGTCGCCACGGCCAGATCGGCGATGGTTGCATCTTCGGTCTCACCCGAGCGGTGAGACATAACTGCCATATAGGCTGCCTTGTGAGCGGTTTCCACTGCATCCAGCGTCTCGGACAGCGTTCCGATTTGGTTGACCTTGACCAGGATCGAATTGGCGACGCCCATCTTGATACCATCGCGCAGACGCACCGAATTCGTGACGAATAGATCGTCCCCGACCAACTGGCATTTGTCGCCAACCTTGTCGGTCAGCACTTTCCAGCCTTCCCAGTCGTCCTCCGACATACCGTCTTCGATCGAGATAATGGGATAATTGGCAACCAATCCGGCGAGGTAATCCGCCTGATCCTCACCGTTGCGGGTCACGCCCTCACCCTTGTAGACGTAGTGTCCGTTGTCGAAAA
Source organism: Salaquimonas sp. (assembly GCA_024639745.1). Taxonomy (GTDB): domain Bacteria; phylum Pseudomonadota; class Alphaproteobacteria; order Rhizobiales; family Rhizobiaceae; genus Salaquimonas. The sequence goes on from JAHEHW010000191.1 coordinate 2,783, forward strand.
ACTCGGTCGCGGCGCAATCGAGCGCGAGATACATGTCGCTTCCAGGTTTGTAGCCTGCCTTTTCAATCGAGACCATAATGAAGTCGAGCGCTGCCTCTGCGCTGGTGATGTTGGGCGCGAATCCACCCTCATCGCCAACTGCCGTACCGTGCCCTGCCGCCGCAAGATCCTTTTTCAGTGTATGAAAAACCTCCGCGCCCATGCGAACAGCCTCTTTCAGCGAAGTCGCGCCTGCCGGAATGATCATGAACTCCTGAAAGTCTATGGGATTATCGGCATGCTCACCCCCATTGATGATATTCATCATGGGAACCGGCAACAGATGAGCATTCGCGCCGCCGACATACCGATAAAGCGGCAAGCCGCACGCCTCTGCAGCGGCTTTCGCGACCGCAAGCGACACGCCCAGGATCGCGTTGGCGCCCAGCCTGCCCTTATTCGCCGTGCCGTCGATTTCGATCATCGCGTGATCAATCGCGAGTTGATCCACGGCTTCCATACCGGCGAGCGCCTCAGACAATTCTCCGTTGACGGCAGCAACGGCCTTTTCGACACCCTTGCCGAGGAACCGACCACCCCCGTCGCGCAATTCGACGGCTTCATGAGCGCCGGTAGACGCACCTGATGGCACCGCCGCCCGCCCGAAAGAGCCGTCTTCGAGAAGCGCGTCGACCTCGACGGTCGGATTACCACGGCTGTCGAGAATTTCACGTGCAGTTAGGTCGATGATTGCTGGCATGGTCTGGCTCCGATGAGATGAAAGTCAGGAAACGGACGCGTACGAACATCCGCAGAAGCAAATTTCAGTTTCAGCCGATAGCGCAGATCGGGAAAGCTTTCAATTTCGTGCCGGCCTGAATGCCACAATTAACCACGAAAGCTTCATTTTCCCGCCATATTGCAGTCCCGCCTTTTCCCAGATCGACCTCTAACAATTGATCATCGATTATGAATCAGGGGCGGGAGGAAGCGAACATGACACCGTCGGAAAGCATCTTGGAAATTGAAAACGAGACCCGGACGATCCTGCAGGCACTGGGCCTGCCGACAGCCGTCTGTCTCGCAGGGCTTGCGCTTTTCTGGTCACTCCCGGCCGAGGCGCAATCTTTTTCCTGCGCTGAAGCAAGCCGCCCCGCTGAATTCGCGATCTGCAATAGCGAAAATCTGCTGATTATGGACGAGCAGGTAGGCCGCACTTTCACCGAGGTTTACCTCAGCGCCTCAAGCGCCCCCCAGCGCCAGTCAGTCGCGCGTCAGCACAGCGATTGGGTGAAACGCCGCAATGCTTGCGGCAACGATTTCACCTGCCTCAATCTTCGCTATGAAGAGCGTCTGACAACGCTGAAATCCCAGAACCTCTGAGCCCGATCAGGCTCGCTTGACGATCGCGTCGATCTCTAACAATTGCTCCAGCAATGCCTGCATGTCGTGCAGGGGAACCATGTTCGGCCCGTCCGACGGCGCATTGTCCGGGTCCTGATGGGTTTCCACGAAGACCCCCGCCACACCAACGGCCACGGCGGCTCTCACCAGATATGGCACCATGCGGCGATCCCCTCCTGAAGAACCACCCTGCCCGCCCGGACTCTGAACTGAATGGGTTGCGTCGTAAATCACGGGCGCGCCGGTCTGTTCGGCCATGATCGGCAGAGAGCGCATGTCGGAAACAAGGGTATTGTAGCCAAAGCTGGCACCGCGTTCGGTGACCAGGACATTAGGATTGCCGTTGCCGGTGATCTTGTCGACGACATTCGTCATGTCCCAGGGAGCCAGGAACTGGCCCTTCTTTACGTTGATGACAGCACCGGTATCCGCCGCCGCGATCAGCAGATCGGTCTGCCGGCACAAGAAAGCGGGAATCTGCAGGATATCGACATGCGGAGCAACCTCACCGCATTGCGCCTCGGTATGGATATCCGTGAGGATCGGCACACCAAGTTGGCTGCGCAGATCGTCAAAGATTGGCAGCGCGGCTTCGAGCCCTGCTCCGCGTTTGCCTGACAAGCTGGATCTGTTGGCCTTGTCGAAACTTGTTTTGTACACAAATCCGAGGTCAAGCGCAGAGGTAATTTCCTTAAGCCTA
>JAHEHW010000192.1 GCA_024639745.1 Salaquimonas sp.
GACGCTGTCGCTGTCGACCGTGCCGATCCTGACGGAAGCTGGACTTGCTCCGCGCCATGTCGATCTGCGACCATTCGTTCTGGTATCGCCGGAAGGCGTGAAGATTACCCCCGGCGGGCTCACCCGGGTCGCGCTGAAGGAAGGGTCTCTTGTCGTCAATTCAAGCCAGGGCGGCGGCACCAAGGACACTTGGGTATTGGAGGAGCAGTAGCGCTATGCTTGGCAAGACTGCTGGCGGACTGTTCTGGATGTTCCGCTATTTCGAGAGAAGCGAAAATACCGCGCGCCTTCTCGAGGCTGGGTTCCGCATGGCGCTCACTCGCTCGAAATCGGCCGATGACGAATGGGCGTCGGTTCTGCAGACCGCCGGCGTCGCCGCTGCCTATGACGAACGCTATGAGGCGGTCGAACCCGAACAGGTGATTGATTTCCTGTTGCGCGATTCGCAGAATTCCTCGAGCGTGATGGCCGTGATCCAGGCCGCGCGCGACAACGCCCGGCTGGTTAGGACCGCGTTGACGAGAGAGGTCTGGGAATCCGTCAATGAATGCTGGATGACCCTGAAAACGCTTCTCTCACGCCCTGTTTCCCAGCGCGAATTGCCCAAGACGCTCGCCGCGATCCGTCAGCAGAGCGCGCTGGTTCGCGCAGCCCTGCATGGCACGATGCTGAGGAACGATATCTACGATTTCGCCAGGCTCGGGACCTTCCTGGAACGGGCCGATAACACCGCGCGTATTCTTGACGTCAAATATTACGTCCTTTTGCCCTCCGTCTCATTGGTAGGCTCTTCCCTCGACAATGTGCAATGGGAAACGATCCTGCGCTCGGTTTCGGCGAATCGCTCGTTCAACTGGCTGCATCCGGGCGAAACGAGTCCCATGGCCGTCGCCCGGTTCCTGATCAACGATAACCGGATGCCGCGCTCGTTGAAATTCTGCTACGCCAAGCTTGTCGATAATCTCGAATATCTGGAGGTGGATTACGACCAGACCTACAAATCGCGCGAAATGGCGGCCGAAGTTCGGGAGATTTTGAAAAATCGCACGATTGAAAACATTTTCGAAGAAGGCTTGCATGAATTTCTGAAGGATTTCATCGCCCGCAACAATGCGCTCGGCAGCCAGATCGAAAAAGATTTTCGGTTCTACGGATAGGCCCATGCTGCTCAAGATCAGTCATACCACCCACTACACTTATGACGCTCCGGTCGAATACAGCCTGTTGCAAGCGCGGCTGACGCCCAAATCGCGCGCCGGCCAGAAGGTTCGCGAGTGGAACATGACCATTGATGGCGGGGCGAAAGAGACCGAATTCGATGATGAGCACAACAACCGTGTCACACTTGTTTGCATGGAGGCTGGCGCGAAGGAGATTCGCATTTATACGGAGGGTGCCGTCGAAACCGAGAACCTCAACGGGCTTATCGGCACGCATGGAGGCTATGCCCCGCTCTGGCTGTTCAAGCGCACCACAAAGCTGACCAAGCCGGGCACCCATTGCCGCCAGATCGCCAAGCGCATCGCCGGCAATTACGATAGCGAGATCAACCAGTTGCATGCGCTGTCGACCGAGATTTTGGACCAGGTGACCTATGAGACCGGCCGCACCGATCCCGGAACTACGGCTGAACAGGCGCTCGAAGCCGGCCATGGTGTTTGTCAGGATCACGCGCATATTTTTCTCGCATGCGCCCGTCAGATGGGCTTTCCGGCCCGCTATGTCAGCGGCTATCTGCTCATGGATGGCAAGATTGACCAGGAAGCCAGCCACGCCTGGGCGGAGGCCTATGTCGATAGTCTCGGTTGGATCGGTTTCGACATTGCGAACGGGATATCCCCTGATGATCGCTATATCCGCATCGCAACAGGACTTGACTATCGCGAAGCCGCGCCGATAGTGGGCCTGCGTCTGGGCGAGGGTATCGAATCGATGAAGGTTTCGATCCAGGTCCAGCAATAAAACGGGGCATTTTTTCGGGGCTCGGATGACTTATTGCGTTGGCCTGCGGCTCGACAGGGGCCTCGTTTTCATGTCCGATACCCGCACAAATGCGGGCGTCGACAATATTTCCACTTTTCGGAAGATGTTCACCTGGGTAAAGCCAGGCGAGGCGTCGATTACCCTTTTGACAGCTGGAAATCTGGCGACGACCCAGTCCGTGATCAGCGAACTCGACGAGCGAAGCAAGGTGATAGAGGAGAGAAATCCCTCGATTCTTGAACAGCCATCGATGTTTCAGGTCGCCAAACTGGTGGGTAACACGCTCAAGGAAGTCATCCATCGCAATGCCGATACCGGTCAGAAAGCGGACGCGTCGTTCAATGCGACGATGATCGTCGGCGGCCAGATTCGAGGCAGCGAACCGCGGCTATTCATGGTTTATCCGGAAGGCAATTTTATCGAGGCCTCCGTCGACACGCCGTTTTTCCAGATCGGTGAAACGAAATACGGACGCCCGATTCTGGTGAGGGCCTTCGATCCGGATATGAGCTTCGAGGATGCGGTCAAGCTTCTGCTTGTCTCCTTCGATTCAACGATCAAGGCGAATCTTTCGGTCGGCCTGCCGCTCGATCTGGAAATCTATGAAACCGACAGCTATTCGATTGGTCGTCAGCGGCGGATCAATGCCGACGATCCGTATTATCAGACCATATCCAATGGCTGGGGCGATGCGCTGAAGCAGGCATTCCAGCATCTGCCGGATTTCTCATTCTGAGTTCCATACCGTTTCCTGACGGTTGTCCAGGGATTGTTCGTGAGCGCGCCGGCGCAGGATATCCCTTTCCGAGACTTTGCCGCTCCACCGCAAATCCCGATAATCGAAATCGCTCTCCAGCGTCGGTTTGACGATCTGGAAATAGGGCGAGAGGTCGAAATCCCTGGGCGCGAAGAGGGAGTGATGGCGGATATGCAAGATCTCCCGCCGGGAATAATCAGATTCCGCGTGCGCGCGCCCTGGCGCCAGCGTGATCTCCGGGAGGATCGGATATTTGATTTCCTGAAACGCCTGCGCGATGAGCGACGAGCAGATCGCTTTCGTCGGCTCGCCGGATCCGAAAGCGAGCATTCGCCGCCGCCAGCGTACGGGCACGGGCGGGGTTGGGAAAAAATAGCGCAGAAGGTCGATTATGTTGCGCGTGTCGTATTTCAGGCCCAGTTTGGAAACCATGAAATCAACAACGGCCTGTCGGTCGTCATCGGACAGCCCGACCGGGCGGCAGATCCGTGTATTGTAAGACGCGTAACGGGAAAGCGATGTGGCCACGCAGCCCTCGCCGAGATTGACCTCGATCAGTACGCAGGGCCCGCCGAATATCGGGTCGGTCTGGCCGGTGACATCGCCGACGTAAAAGGCGGCATGCGACCAGGTTGATTGGGTCAGGTATTTGATCGTTGCCGAAATGAACTGGTTGCCTTCGATGAGCAGGATATCGCCGGGTTTCAGCAGCTCGCTCAGGATTTTGGGGTCGGAAGGCGTATAGGGTTTGTAACCCGATGATTCCTTTACAAGCAGCTTTGCAAGAAACTGGCCGGTTCTCTCCAGCAATCGATCGACTAGACCCATCTGCCTACCCTTTGAAACTAGTGTTTGCGATAACCGTCCGAGCGTCGTGACCCACCGTGACGCGTCCGGACTTCAAGATCAAATCAAGCCTTTGCGCATCGTTGACCGGAGCCCTTGCCGGCCTGCGTCATCGTCGTCTTCATACTTCATTGACTTGTAGGGGCAGCAGAGTAGATTCCCGTCGATCAGATACAGGTTAAGCCATGGTACTTTCTTTGTTTTCGCGGTTCGCGAACTTTTCAAAGCGTCAGTTTTCCGATCTTTCCGAACAGGAAATCCTCGCCCTTGCGATCTCCTCCGAGGAGGATGACGGCCGCATTTACGAGGCCTATGCGGATATGCTTCGCCCGGAATTTCCGGACACGGCCAAGATATTCGAGGAAATGGCCGAAGAGGAAGACGGGCACCGCCGCGCCCTGATCGACATGCACAAGGAGAAGTTTGGCGACAATATTCCGCTGATCCGCCGTGAGCATGTTCGCGGCTTTTATTCGCGCAAACCCTTGTGGCTGATGCGGCCCAAGATGATGACGCCCGGCGCCATCGACGATATCCGCAAACAGGCCGCCGATATGGAAGCGCAGGCCCACCGTTTCTATTCAGCTGCCGCCAAACGCACGACGGATGCGTCCGTCCGCAAGCTTCTTGGCGATTTGGCCCGGGCCGAGGCCGGTCATATCGGCACGGCGATGGGGGCGGAAAAGAAATATGTATCGGAGGACATCAAGGAAGAAGAGCGTGCTGCCGAACATCGCCAGTTTGTTCTTACCTATGTTCAGCCGGGCCTCGCCGGCCTGATCGATGGCTCGGTCTCGACGCTTGCGCCGATCTTCGCGACGGCATTCGCCACCCAAGATACCTGGACGACTTTTCTGGTCGGGCTCGCGGCCTCTGTCGGCGCCGGTATTTCGATGGGCTTTACCGAAGTCGCCTCTGATGATGGCGTGATCTCTGGTCGTGGTTCGCCGACGATCCGTGGCGTCGTTACCGGCTTGATGACCACGCTGGGCGGCCTTGGTCATGCGCTCCCCTATCTAATCCCGCATTTCTGGACGGCCACCTATGTCGCCATTGCGATCGTCGTGGTCGAGCTGCTGGTGATCACCTGGATCCAGCACAAATACATGGAAACGCCTTGGCTTAAGGCGATGCTGCAGATCATTCTGGGCGGCGCACTCGTTCTTGGCGCGGGGGTGTTGATCGGAAGCGGTTAGCGCTGTTGGCTGACTGTTTCGAAAGTGGATTGCAGACCGACCATTAAAAGACCGACCGTCAATCCCCAGAATG
>JAHEHW010000193.1 GCA_024639745.1 Salaquimonas sp.
AGGTGTCGTCCTTGGGATAAAAGAAAAGGACGACAGGCTTACCCCTCAGACTGGACAGGCTCATAGCTCCCTTTTCCGTTACCGGGAGTTCAAAATCCGGCGCCATATCGCCTTCGCCTGGTTTGTTGGATTTACCGCTCATGATCATTCTCCGGTTAGATTTTTAGGGGTTATAGTGTCTTTCCTGTCTCAAAAAAGGCCATATCGTTTACTAAGTGCGTTTTCAGAATCAGGCGGGTTCGCTAAGCTTCCAAATATGTGTGATGTACAAGCGGATATGTCGAAGTCTCTTGTTGGCTCGTAGCGGTATGCCCTTGCGGCGGTCGTTTCCGGTAATCGGTGCAGAACTGTATGGAAGAATCGCGCTGGATGGCTGTGGAGTATTGGTTTGAGTGATCCGGGAGAAGTCCCAGAAAAAACGGAAAAGGCCGCTTCCGAAAAGAAGCCGGCGGTTCGTGGTGTGGCAGGACAACCGATGTCGCGCCGCCGCCGTGCTGGACGCGCGGCCTTCCGGTTCCTTCTTTTGCCGGCTCTCGTCCTGTTTGCACTTGCCGCAGGCGCTGCTTTTTATCTTCAGGGCAAAGAGCTTCGATACGAATTTTTCGATGAGCAGATTCAGAGCACCTTGCAGCAACTGATCGGGGATGCATACCGGATCAAAATCGGCAGCGCCGGCATCTCATTGGTCTCTCATACGGCATTGTCCGTGAGAGGCGACACGGTGGAAATTTTCGACGTCGCGACGGGTGCTCGCCTTGCAATTCTGGATACGGTCAAAGTAGGCGTAAGCCCGCTCTCGATACTGCAAGGGAGTCCGAGTTTCGATCGTTTGCTGATCCGCGGCGGTACGGTCGCAATCGAAACTTTGCGTGAAAACGGTGCTCAGCCTGCGCTGCCTGGACTAAAGCCTCTTTTTGCCGGATTGGGGGCAGGGCTGGACAGGACGGAAAAGACATTCGCTTCGGGCGCGATAAGCGAGATCCAACTTGCGGAATTGACGCTGACTGGTGCGGGTTTAAGACCCGGCCCCGCCAAGCCGCTTATGATCGACAAGGCAAGCCTGACAAGAGAGGAGGGAGACCGACTCAAGGTTTCGGCGTCGATCGGTACGGGTAGAACAACGATCAACCTGAATGCTGATTGGAGGCCTACACATTCCGGGGGGCGTCAATTGACCCTGGGCCTCGGTCCGATCGACACACGTGAATGGGTGCAGGCGATTGACACCAAGGAAAGACCTGTCAGGGGTCTGGGACTAGAAACCGAGTTTCGGGTGGATATACGGTTACCATTCGATGCGGCGCTCTCACCACAACAGGCTTATCTTAAGTTGCAGGCATTGCCCGGCATGCTCCGGATTGGGCGCCATGGTGTTACCAAGCTTCAGGAGGCAGTTCTGAACGCTCGGATATACCCGGCGCAAAACCGACTCGAAATGGAGCGTTCGCACATAAAGGCAGGAGAAGTGCCATTTACGATAACCGGTGAGATGGTAACTTCGCCCAAAGCAAACGGCATCGCCGGACCATTCGAGTTTTTGCTGCGTGTCGAAGAAATGATCGGTGCGCCTGCGCATCCGAGCGAGTCTCCGATTTATGCGCAGGGCTGGGTCGAAGGGATTTTGGATATTGCGGAGAAGCGGGTCAACTTGGAAAGAATCGAGGCTAAGATTGGCGAAGACCGTGTGGACGGTAGCGTTTCCATCGTATTCGGCGAAAGGTCACCTGCGGTCGCTGGCGCCATTTCCTCTGAGCGTCTGACCGTCCCGGCAGCCAAGCAGCTATGGCCGCTCCATATCGCGGTTCGTGGCAGGAAATGGGTTAAGCAGCATACCTTCAACGGTGAAATAAGAAATTTTCAGGCTCGCTTCGATATCGGCAAGGGAAGAATGTCGGAAGTCGCCGATGGCGGCGGACTGCGGCCTGAGGAATTGGCTTTATCGGCGAATTTCAATGGCGTTGATATCGAATTGCCGGGCGATCTGCCGCCGATCGAAGAAGCGTCCGGAAAACTGCGACTTGAAGCGCCTGTATTTGAACTAACCCTTGCGGATGGAGCGATGAAATCGCCTGTCGGCGGAGAAGTCACCGGACTGGTTGGTAGTTTTTCGATCAACCAGATTTTCAAAAAACCGTTGGAAGCGAGCATTACCCTAAATGTTGATGACGAGTTCCGTGATCTCATGTCAGTTGCGGACTTGAAGCCTTTCCAAGTCGCCAAAAAGCTTGCCATGGGTCCTTCCAAACTTTCGGGCAGTGCAGATCTCCGTTTGGAAGCCAGTTTTCCGCTCGTAGACGCGAAGCTCGAGGAGAATGTGCGCTGGCAGCTGTCTGCCGATTTGATCGATGTCGCAAGCGTTGCGCCGATTTTTGGCCACCAAATGGAAAAGGGTGATCTCAAACTTGAGGCCGACAACAAAAGCGCGCGTGTAGCGGGCAATGTTACCCTGGATGGAGTCGACACGCGGATCGATATCACGGAGCCGATTCTTGGAGGGCCTGACAAACTGAGAAAACTGGAGGTAGAGGCAACCGTCACTCATCAGGAACTTGAGAAGATGAACCTAGCCGTGGCAACAGTTGTCCGCGGCAAAATGGATGTCCATATCGAAGCGGCAGCCGATAAGGCTGAGCGTTACGAGGTTGACCTAACCGAGGCTGATCTGGCGCTTCCCTGGATCAATTGGCTAAAGGGAAGGGGAATTCCCGCGCGTGTAGGTTTCCGGCTCGCAAAACAGGAAGGGGCAACCGCGCTGGAAGACTTCACCTTGTCAGGAGACGGCTTCCACGCGAAAGGCCGGATTGCTTTTGATGAGCAAGGCCTGGTTTCGGCCGATTTGCAGAACATATCGCTTGTAGGTGACGATGCCTTCAACCTGAAGATGTTCCATAATAATGCCCGGTTCCAGGTGTCGGTTACCGGAAAGGCATTCGATGGTCGCGCGATGATCGATCGCATAATCCACGAGCAGGGCTTCAGCGACGAGAGGGCATCGGTCGACGTGACGGTCGAGGCCAATCTTGCCAGCCTCGTGGGTTTCAATGGGGAGGTGGCTGAGAATACACGTTTGGTATATCGCACCGACGAGGGGCTTCTGTCCCGGTTCGAGTTGCGGGGCGCGCTAAAAGGCAGCGTCGCCAGCATCGATGCGCTGCGGGAGGGAGAGACAACCCGTTTCGAGTTTGCCGCAGACAATGCCGGGGCAGCGCTTGCCATGATAGACCTTTACCGGAAAATGGAAGGCGGGCGGTTGAAGGCGCAACTGACAAGAACCGGGAACGGCCCTTTTGTCGGAACGGCAAGCATCAGGGATTTCGTGGTAGAGGGGGAGGAGCGCTTGTCTTCGATTGTATCTGCCCCGGTCGAAAACACCCGCATGAGAGAGGCCTCTGGGCAATTGCGGAAGCTGGACCTCCGTCGTGTACGCTTCGACGAATTGCGCGGAAGCATCGTCAAATCTCCAGACGCGCTTGAAGTCAGCAAGGGACTCATCCGCAATTCGCAGATCGGCCTGACTTTCGAAGGCATGGTGTTCGATGCGGAAAATCAGATGAATATTCGCGGCACATTTATGCCTCTCTTTGCGATAAGTCGATTAATTGGCGGGATTCCGATCCTTGGCGACATACTGTCGAATGGAAAGGACAGCGGACTGATCGGGATCACCTACCGCCTTAGAGGACCCGCGAAGAGTCCCGGCATGGAAGTCAATCCGATCTCGGTTCTGGCCCCTGGCGTATTCCGACAATTTTTCGAATTCCAGCAATAGCCAGCGCTGCGTGGAACCGCTTTACGCAGCTTTCACCAGCACATGCTTTTTCTTGCCGAGCGACAGTTTCAACACGCCATCGCCATCAAGCATGTCTCGGGTCACCTGCAGGCGTTCATCCCTGATGGCGTTATCGTTGATTTTCACCGCGCCGCCTTGAACGTGACGGCGAGCTTCACCATTCGAACTGGCGAACCCGGCTTGCACCAATAGCGTAAGCAGGCCGATACCTTTTGCAAACTCGTCTGCCGATACCGCGATAGAAGGCAGGTTTTCCGCTAGGGCACCTTCTTCAAACGTCTTGCGCGCGGTTTCGGCAGCCGCTTCGGCTGCATGACGACCATGAATCAGTGTCGTAGCTTCGGTGGCGAGAACCTTCTTCGCCTCGTTTAATTCAGCGCCTTCAAGGGCTCTGTAGCGCTCGATCTCCGCGACCGGGATCGTCGTGAAAAGCTTCATGAACCGGCCAACGTCGGCGTCCTCCGCGTTCCGCCAGTATTGCCAGTAGTCGTATGGCGACAGCATCGCCTCGTCGAGCCAGACAGCGCCATCCGCAGTCTTGCCCATCTTGGCGCCGGAGGCGGTCGTGAGAAGCGGCGTTGTCAGCGCGAAGAGTTCCGGCGTACCCACACGGCGACCGAGTTCGACGCCCGAAACGATATTGCCCCATTGATCCGAGCCGCCCAACTGCAGGCGCACATTGTAGCGCTTGTTCAGTTCGACGAAATCATAGGCCTGGAGAATCATGTAGTTGAATTCCAGGAAGGACAGGTGCTGCTCGCGTTCGAGGCGCATCTTGACCGAATCCCGTGCCATCATCTGGTTGACCGAAAAATGCCGCCCGTAATCGCGAAGAAATTCGATGTAGTTGAGCTTAAGCAGCCATTCGGCGTTGTCGGCCATCACCGCATTGCCGCCGGCTTCCTCGAAGCGCAGTAGTTTTGCGAAAACCTTTCGGATACCGGCCTTGTTTTCCTCAATCAGGTCCGCCGTCAGTATCTTGCGGCTCTCGTCCTTGCCCGAAGGGTCGCCGACCATGGTCGTGCCGCCACCCATCAGAGCGAT
>JAHEHW010000194.1 GCA_024639745.1 Salaquimonas sp.
ACGTTGCATTGATTCCAAGAGGTTCCGTCCACGGGCGCCGGGCATACGCCGATCGGGTTGGGGCGGTTCGCTAGAAGGAGAATAAGATGGCGAAAGTAATTGGTATTGACCTTGGCACAACCAACTCCTGTGTTGCAGTCATGGATGGTAAGGAGCCTAAGGTTATTGAAAACGCCGAAGGCGCGAGAACCACACCTTCGATGGTTGCCTTCACCGAAGATGGTGAACGTCTTGTCGGTCAGCCGGCAAAGCGGCAGGCTGTAACAAATCCGAAAAATACGCTTTTCGCAGTGAAACGGCTCATCGGCCGCCGGTTCGATGATGCGGCTGTGAAAAAGGACCAGAAGCTGGTTCCGTTCGAGATCGTCAAGGCTGACAATGGTGACGCGTGGGTACGTGTAACCGACGAGAACTATTCGCCTTCCCAGATTTCAGCAATGGTTCTTCAGAAAATGAAGGAAACTGCGGAGTCCTATTTGGGTGAGAAAGTCGAGCAGGCCGTCATCACCGTTCCGGCCTATTTTAATGACGCGCAGCGCCAGGCTACAAAAGACGCAGGCAAGATTGCCGGTCTTGAAGTTCTTCGCATCATCAATGAGCCGACGGCAGCGGCGTTGGCCTATGGCCTAGACAAGAAGGACGGTAAGACCATCGCGGTATATGACCTTGGCGGCGGCACTTTTGACGTGTCGATATTGGAAATCGGCGATGGTGTTTTTGAGGTCAAGTCGACCAATGGCGATACGTTTCTCGGCGGCGAAGACTTTGACATGCGTCTGGTCGATTATCTCGCTGCTGAATTCAAGAAAGAGCAGGGCATTGACCTCAAGGGCGACAAGATGGCGCTTCAGCGCCTGAAAGAAGCCGCCGAAAAAGCAAAGATCGAGCTTTCTTCTGCCACGCAGACAGAAATCAATCTGCCATTCATCACGGCTGATCAGTCGGGGCCGAAACACCTGACGATGAAGCTCACACGCTCGAAATTCGAAAGTCTCGTCGACGAGTTGGTTAAGCGTACGGTCAAGCCGATGCAAGATGCGCTCAAAGACGCCGGTATGAAGGCCGGAGAGATCGACGAGGTGGTTCTTGTCGGCGGCATGACCCGGATGCCGAAAGTTCAGCAGACCGTGAAGGAATTCTTCGGCAAAGAGCCGCACAAGGGTGTGAACCCTGACGAGGTTGTTGCGATGGGCGCCGCTATTCAGGCGGGCGTATTGCAGGGCGATGTCAAAGACGTTCTCCTTCTCGACGTGACGCCACTGTCGCTTGGTATCGAAACGCTCGGCGGGGTGTTTACCCGCCTGATCGATCGCAACACGACGATCCCGACCAAGAAAAGCCAGGTTTTTTCAACCGCTGACGATAATCAGTCCGCCGTCACGATCCGCGTGTTTCAGGGTGAACGCGAGATGGCTGCCGACAACAAGATGCTCGGTCAGTTCGATCTCGTTGGTATCCCGCCGGCTCCCCGTGGTGTTCCGCAGATTGAAGTCACCTTCGATATCGACGCGAACGGCATTGTGAACGTTTCGGCGAAGGATAAGGGTACCGGCAAGGAACAGGCTATTTCGATTAAAGCCTCTGGCGGTCTCACCGACGAGGAAGTCGAAAATATGGTCAAGGAAGCTGAGGCTAATGCCGAAGCCGACAAGGATCGTCGCCAGAAAGTCGAGGCGAGAAACCAGGCGGAGGCCATGGTACATTCGGCCGAGCAATCGCTCTCCGAACATGGCGAAAAGATCTCGGACGAAGACAAGGCCGCGATTGAATCCGCAATTGCCGATCTCAAAAGCGCTATCGAAGAAGATGCGAGTGCCGATGATATCAAGGCTAAATCCGAGGCGCTTGCCGCTGCGACCATGAAAATGGGTCAGGCAATCTACGAAGCTCAGCAGGCTGAGGCGGCTGAAGCCGATGCCCAGGCAGATGCGGCGAAGGATTCCACTGACGAAGACGTTGTCGATGCCGATTTCGAGGAAATCGATGACGACGACGACAAGAAGAAGTCGGCATAACGATCCATTCATGAATCTTGCCGCCCCGGACTTTTGCGAGATCCGGGGCGGTTTTGTTTCCAGACGGGTTTTTAAAACGTTTTGAGGCGCCATGGCCAAGACCGATTACTATGAGCTGCTCGGCGTAGGTCGGGATGTCGGCGAAAAGGAACTGAAAAGTGCTTTTCGGAAGATGGCAATGCAATACCATCCCGACCGCAATCCAGGCGATACGGCCGCCGAAGCCAAATTCAAGGAAATCAACGAGGCTTACGAGGTACTGCGCGATCCGCAAAAACGTGGTGCCTATGACCGCTTTGGTCATTCGGCCTTTGAAAATGGTCATGGAGCGGGCGCTGGCGCGGCGGGATTCGGAGCAGGTGGTTTCTCCGATATTTTTGAGGATATTTTCGGCGAGATGATGGGCGGCAGGGGTCGCCGTTCCGGAGGCCGCGAACGCGGAGCCGATCTCCGTTACAATATGGAGGTTACACTGGAGGAGGCCTGGCAGGGTAAGACAGCCGAAATCCAGGTACCCACGGCAATGACCTGCGAAGTTTGTTCGGGATCGGGTTCAAAACCGGGATCACAACCGAAAACCTGTGCCACCTGTTCCGGTTCCGGTCGGGTTCGTGCGCAACAGGGCTTCTTCTCGATTGAACGCACCTGCCCCAACTGCCAGGGGCGAGGTGAGGTAATTTCCGATCCATGCGCCGATTGTCATGGCCAGGGCCGCGTGACGCGCGAACGTGAATTGAGCATCAACATCCCCGCCGGCATTGAAGACGGTGTTCGGATACGTCTCGGGGGCGAGGGCGAAGCTGGAGCTCGCGGAGGACCGCCAGGAGACCTCTATATCTTCGTGACGGTAAAGCCCCATGAGTTTTTCCAGCGCGATGGTGCCGATCTATTCTGCCGTATCCCGGTATCGATGACGACGGCTGCCCTGGGTGGGCAATTCGAGGTCGCGACCATGGATGGCACCAAATCCCGGGTGAAGGTGCCCGAGGGCACGCAAACAGGGAAGCAATTCCGGCTTAAAGGCAAGGGTATGCCTGTGTTGCGCTCCAACAATTTCGGGGATCTTTACATTCAGGTCGTTACCGAAACGCCGCAGAAACTGACCAAGCGCCAGCGCGAATTGCTTGAAGAGTTCGACCAAATTTCCTCTGAACACAACAGCCCGGAGTCGGCTGGTTTCTTTTCGAGGATGAAAAGTTTCCTTGACGGTCTGGCCGAGTAATCGTTTTTACCTGATCTTGCCCTATCTTCCCGAAAGATCGAACTATCGAGGGGGAAGTGTGAACTCTGTACCGAAAATATTGATCCTCGCGGGTTCTTTGAGATCCGGCTCCTATAATCAAAAACTCGCCGATGCTTATATGGCGGAATTGGCGATGCGCGACTGCGATATAACCGCAATAACGCTTGCCGACTATTCGCTTCCCTTAATGGATGAAGACTTGGAAGCTGAAAAAGGCATTCCAGTGGCTGCGGTGAAATTGGCGCGTCTGTTCGCGATGCATGATGCAATCGTGATCGTAGGGCCTGAATATAACGGCTCGATTACGCCATTATTGAAAAACACGATCGATTGGGTCAGTCGGGTGTCTTCCGATGGTGAGAAAGCGCTTTTTCCCTACAAGAACAAGATTTGCGCCGTCGCTTCGGCCTCGCCCGGTGCGATGGGTGGCTATTCCAGTTTGACGCATTTGCGGCATGTGCTGGTGAGGCTCGGAATGCTGGTGATTAGCGAACAACTGGCATTGGGTGGCGCTGCCAAGGCATTCGACGAAGATGGTCGTCTGGCGGATGAGAGGCTGCGCAAAATGCTTGCATCCGCTTGCGATTCGCTTATTGAAAAGGCCACCCTGTTGGGCTCGAGCTGCTGAATAAACCCATTGAAATCGCACAAAACGGCGCAAGGGTCTCGCGTCGCAGCTTAGACCGGATCGGAAATGGTAAATCCCGCAGATAGATTGATTATTGCCCTCGATGTTCCAGACCTGGGCCAGGCACGGGAAATCGTTGAAAGTCTTGGCGATCGGGGCGCGTTTTACAAGATCGGATACCAGCTGGCCTTTGCAGGCGGCTTTGAGCTGATCAGCGAACTTAAAGCGCAAGGCAAGAAAGTCTTTTTGGACCTCAAGCTGCTCGATATAGATAATACGGTTGCCAAGGGAGTTGAGAATCTTTGCAAGCTCGGCGTCGACATGCTGACCGTGCACGCCTATCCGAAAACCATGCGGGCGGCCGTCGCGGCGGCCCGCGACTATCCGGTTTGCGTTCTTGGAGTCACCGTTCTCACCTCAATGGACGATCAAGACCTCAAAGAAGTCGGTTACGTACAAAGCGCAACAGAGTTGGTACTTTCTCGTGCTCGCGATGCTCACTCCGCGGGCATGGGGGGTATCGTTGCTTCTGCCCTGGAGGTGGCAATGCTAAGAGCAGAAATCGGCCCTGAAATGGCTATCGTGACCCCCGGAATTCGTCCGCTTGGCGCTGATATTGGTGACCAGAAGCGTTTCGTTGCTCCGGTCGAGGCAATCCGGGCAGGCGCCTCGTATTTGGTCGTCGGTCGCCCGATCGTTGCCGCCGAGGATAAAGTTCGCGCAGCTGAAGCAATATTGCGCGAAATGTCCGAGGCTCTGCAAACTTGGCGGTAAAACCATCCAGAGATGAGCCGCGGGAGAGTTTGATGGAGATTCAGTTGACGGATTTCACGCCAGATCGAATCCCCGAAATAGCCACGCTCGAAACCGGATGGCTGGAGTCGCTCGCCGAGCTTTATCCAAACCTTGATGTCGCAAATTCCAATCGAATCACCGAGATG
>JAHEHW010000195.1 GCA_024639745.1 Salaquimonas sp.
CCCAGTTGCGAACCTGGATAGTGTATTGAGGATCGTGATCCATTCCCTTGGACGTAATCACATAGCGGCAGGGAAATGGCTCATCGCCCTGCGCAATCCAGATTTGCCAGTCTACGTCTTCGGTACGGAAGGCAAGATGATCGCACTCCACTCCACCGATGACACCGCTGCCCAGATCCTTGGCATCGTTGACTTCGCTCATCAGCGCGTCATAGGGATTGGATATCAGCAGATCCGCCGCAGGCAGGGGCCGGCCGTACTCGTCGCGCAATTTGTCGACCAGCTCGTCGATGCTTCCGGGCATCTCGACCTGAACGTAGCTGTTGATATTCTTTCCAAGCAACGAAAACGTTTTACCATCGAATACCATCTCCAGATCAGCAAATCCGCCAGAACGCGTAGCGTGGATTTGGCCGGGGCGATCAATCGTAACAGTGCCCGAGCTGGCAAGGCCGATTTTCTGGCCTTCGGTCGTTACCACGTCCAAGGTTGCATCGTAATCAAATGAGATCATTTCCTGACTGGCAAGATAATCAGACATCGCCTTCAGGAGCTGCTTCGCACCCTCCGAACCCGGGTTATCCTGGCTCCATACTGAGACTGGCTGCGCCAGCAGACTCAAACCGACGACACCCGCCAGCATTACCGTCCGTTTAGGTGATTTAGGCATGCTGATCTCCATAAGTGCCAAAATGTAATAACAACCAGTATACCAATTGCATGGCCACGTCATGCGCTGATTGCAGATCATGCCTTTACCGAACCGATCGATCTCTTCCTGAAACATTTTGGAAGCGGAATGCGTGTCGCAAACACACAACTGTTATCGTAAGCGAATGTCTTAAAAGTCCGCAGAGCCGACATTCGAGCTAATAATGGTGGAGGGTCGGCTTCCCACCCTTTGTAGACCTTCAAAAAGGGTCAGCTTTCGTCCATTGGCTTCAGCTGGCGGGCTCCGCAGCTACAGGCAGGTTTGAGCCCAAATATGATCTTCAATCGATATCACGATGTGCTCAACTCGCATTCAGTCTGGCTGCTTTAATCTGCCGGCATTAATTTCAGCAAGCGCCCGCCACTCCGGTCTTCCAAGAGGTAGAGATAACCTTCCGGTCCCTGCTCAACTTCCCGAACTCGTTTATTCCATGAGAACCGTTCTACTTCTGATGCCTGCTCGCCTTCGATATCGATGCGGATCAACGCCTTGGAAACGAGACCGCCGATGAAAGCATCGTTGCGCCAGTCCGGAAACAAATCGCCATCATAAATCACCATCCCGGAAGGTGCGATCGAGGGTACCCAATAGGTTTTAGGCGCTTCGAATTCAGGCCGGGTATCATGATCGGGGATCGGAATACCCGAATAGTTATTCCCATTTGAAACAACGGGCCAGCCGTAGTTTTCACCCTTGATGATGAGGTTGAGTTCATCACCATGACGCGGACCCATTTCATGCTGCCAAAGGTTGCCATTCATATCGTAGGCAATGCCGAGCAAATTGCGGTGGCCAACGGTCCAGAATTGCCTCGCAAGTTCACCGCGATCTTGAAACGGATTGTCTTCTGGAAGACTTCCATCGGGATTGATGCGGATGAGTTTTCCCAAATTCACAGCGAAATCCTGGGCGGGATCCTGTAAGCGCCGATCACCTGATGTAATGAGCAACTTGCCATCGGGCGTGAACGCCAGGCGATGGCTGTAATGACCGCGGCCCGAGGTTTTCGGTATTTGCCGCCAAAGAACTTGGACATCACGAAGCGCCGGTTGCTCGGTCGAACGGTCAAGTATAGCCTTGGCGACTGCAGCGCCACGACCGCCATCACCAGCTTCAGCGAAGGAAATCCAGATCTGATTATTAGTGACAAAGTCTGGGTCAAGGATAACGTCGCCAAGGCCGCCTTGTCCGCCATAGTCGACATCGGGGATATTGGAGATTTCGGTTTTGGTGGCTCCATCAGCCGAAACGAGCAATAACTCCCCGGTTTTTTGCGTTACCAGTATTTCTCCTGACGGCAAAAAGGCCATTGCCCAGGGTTCGTCAAATATGTTGAGTTCAACAGCTTCTAGCCGGCTGCCAGCGGTGCCCTCGATTTCAAAAGCGTGCGTCGCTGCCGGGATGGTGACCAGCCCGAAAAGAAATGTGAATGCATATCGCAGCATGGTGGCTCCTTTCCATCGACTTGAAAGATAGTGCCATAATCAAAAGCGTCACGGCCGAGCAAACAATTGTGCATTCAAACTGATGTTATCGATTGATGGTTATGGCGCATACGGACGGTCGGGGCAGAGGTGTGAAAATCCAGTTAGCTAGAAGCCTTTTGAATACCCTGATAATGAAACTCGATGACGATTCTTCCGACTTATCCGGAAGCCGCCCTCTGGCTGCTGCTGGGCACAGCGGTGATTTCTCTGCTGGCAAAGTTAAGGCTCACTTGGCTGCTACTTGCCTTATTCCTTGTATGCGCGGTCTTTCTTTCCCGTATCTCAATTATTGGTGCCGGTACTGTCGCTATCGGAATTGCGCTCGCCTTTTCGCTATCTCCGCACATCCAGGAAAAATTCAAAACCCTTCATCGTTTTCCTTTTCGGGTTCTCTTGAATATCGGGCTTTTGGCATGGTGTAGCGCCATGGCATTGCACATTGCACCTGGCTTCAATAACCTGCTTGTGCTTGATGCGGTAACCAGCGGTCCAGAAAGTGCCCCTTTTACGCTATTTTTCAATCTCGATAAACCGCTGATCACCTTTGCTTTGGTGCTTGCGTTCCCCGCGATACTCGACATGCGACTGTCGGACAGAATCAGCTCTGTTAGCTTCCACGCGCCAAGCATCTCGTTGCAGCAATGGAGTATACTCGCGGTCAGCTTCGGTTCGATCGTTGTTTTGGCTTTTACTTCTCCTATCATCCGACCAGAACTATCATTCCCGCAGTGGTGGTGGCTGTTCGCTTTCAATAATTTGTTGTTTACCTGTACGGCGGAGGAAGCAATATTTCGCGGCTACCTACAGAGCTTATTGGTGCGCATTACCAACAATTGGGTAGGAATTGGGCTTGCTAGCATAATTTTTGGTGCAGCACATTTCCCAGGCGGCCCGTCCATCATGCTATTTGCTGGCCTAGCGGGTTTGCTGTATGGGCTTGTGTACCATTTCACCCGGAGGTTGATCGCGGCAATAGGCATGCATTTTGCGGTAAACATGATGCATCTTGTGATTTTTACCTATCCTGTAGCCATCGGCTAATTGAACGTTTGCGCGAAAAACCAATCTCTGAAAAGTCCGCAGGGCTTACGTTCGTGTCAACTTCCGCGAATGTTCGCCTCCGGACCCGTTAAGACATTCGCAAAAGGTCAGCTTTCGGCCCTTTCTGCCGTTCAGGGGCGTCTTGGCGACAGGCAGGTTTGAGCCCAAAGGGGACCTTCAATTGATGTCGTAGACGGGAAGAAAGCTTCGGTGTAGATCAAGAGCGATAACGAGCAGCTCAATGTCGCAGTCGATTTTCATTTGAACTACGCAGCACCTTTATCAAGCATGCGTTGTCCAAGTTGCCCCAACCTTGATCGATGCCGGCTTGGCACCAACTCATGAACAAATCCGGCAGTTCGCTGTTTATTCCTCGCGCGCCTGCGTGAGATTGCATAGCGCCCCACGCCGCGGCTGCTACATCCACGCTGGCCGAGCCGGGACGCAAAGTGAAATCTTCGCTCGCGATAGTCTCTATCATGCGTTTGGCGTTGTCGCCATCGGGCAGAAGGTTGGCAAGTTCCAAAAGACTGACATCTTCAGATTCACAGATACGAGCGCCATGCATCGCGCTGAACTTCAAGCCGACGAACCGTGAAAGTAACGCCATATCCAATGTTTTCGCGGCTCGGATGTTGCTACCGACATATCTCAGGTCTTTTGCCAGAAATGACAGTGTTTCTTGCCAATCAGAAAAGCCAGCGTCAGGACCTGCCACCAAAACCTGCGAACCATGGGCGCCTAAATCCCCCGGATAGCACATGATTGCCCCGTCCATGTACGTTGTTCCATTGGAATGCATCCATTCGCCTGCATCAGAGGCATTGGCAGGCGTTCCGCCTGTCAATTGGAGAACCGATCTGCCATCAAGCGAATTCGCAACACCAGATTGCTCAAACAGCGATTTGCTGGCATCGTAGTCTATTACACAGACAATGACCCTTTCGCTTGTTCGTATGGCTTCCGATAACTCTTCAACCGCGCTTAGACCTTCAGGCTCAAGTGCCCTTGCTTTGGCGAGTGTTCGATTCCATGCCGTCACCGTTAAACCGCTGGCCAAAAGCTTCCGCGCGATCGCTGATCCCATGGCTCCCAATCCGATTATCGATACGTCTGACATGATCATTTCCTTCTTTTGATCTCGCCAGCCTAGGCTGTTTCCATGATTTAAGCGAGCTAAGCACGATAGAATAAAAGGAAGCGGTGGTGCCGCAGACTTCTTTCTGTAGCGCTAGGACACAGGTGGACTGCTCGCACCGATGAAACTCTTCAGATGTGAGAAAAAATCGCCTATTCGCTTTTGCAAGGACAATCACGATGACTGCCTAAATGTTTGATCTTGATCTATTGCTGATTGGCTTCAGACGTTGAAGAGACGCAAAAGCAGTCGGTTGATGAATGAAGGGCAAGCTTGCCAAAGCGTAGCAATTGCAAGGTTGTTGCCCAAACTGGGGTGACCAGAGGAGAAAATACAATGGTTCAGCAAGTTGACCCGAAAGCTGAACTCACAGTGGGATCAGATGAGAATTTAGGCGGATGCGCCTGCGGCGATATCAGGTATCGTATTCTAGCCGAGC
>JAHEHW010000196.1 GCA_024639745.1 Salaquimonas sp.
TCGCCATACCCGATCATGTCGAAATCGTCGCCTATCTTTGCATGGGCTATGTGGATGAATTGTATGAAGAGCCGGAATTGGCGATAAAGGGATGGCGGCAGCGGCTGCAACTGTAAGAGCTGATTTTCGAGGAAGGCTGGGGTAATCGCTGATCTTCCCCGAGACGATACCGCTCAGCGCGACGGCACTCCAAGGCGCACCGGCCCTGTTGCCGTTTCGATATCGACCGATTGGCCTTTCTGAGTAACGATCAGATGGCCTTGCCTCACAAGCGCAGCCGCGGCAGCCCGTATTTCGGGAATGAGCGCCCGCCGTTCGCTTTCCTGTTCCGCCATGGCGCGCGCAACTTCCGAAGGGCATATCGCCTTGCCGGTTCCCCGCTCGCCGCCCCGGGCGAGGATTTCAGCCTCGATTGCTTCCTTATCGGGGGTCATTGCTTCACCCTAGAATCGCCTGGCGGTCCAGCTTTCGGCGCTTTTCATCGACGATGCCACGGCAGAAACAGCCCTGCAGATGATCGTTCACCAGTCCCATGGCCTGCATAAACGCATAGACGGTGGTCGGCCCGACAAAAGACCAGCCATGCTTTTTCAGATCCTTGGATATCTTCGTGGAAGTCTCGCTCTTTCCAAGAGCGGAAAGCGTTTCGTAATCCATACGCTGCGGCCGGTCTTCAGACCCTGGTTCAAACGACCAGAAATAGGCGGCAAGCGATCCCCGTTCTTGGATGAGCTCGATCGCACGGCGGGCATTGTTGATGGTGGATTCGATCTTTCCGCGATGGCGAATAATCCCGGCGTTCTTGACCAGTTGTTCAATCTCCGTCTCGCCAAAACGCGCAACCTCGTGGAAATCGAAACCGGCAAACGCGGCCCGGAAATTCTCCCGTTTTCGAAGAATCGTCAGCCATGAAAGACCGGACTGGAAGCCTTCGAGACATATCTTTTCGAACAGGCGGGTGTCGTCCGTCACCGGATGGCCCCATTCTTGATCATGGTATTCTAGGTAGTCTGGCCGGTTGCCGTGCCACCAGCAGCGAGCGCGATTGTCATCGCCGATAAGGAGTCCGTTACCGATTTCAGTCATGAAATCCTCACTGCGCCGAGCCGGCTGGCGTTTTTAATGTCCACACTCTCCGCGCTTTCGCATTGCGCATAGCGGACGGATGGCCTATCGATTCCAAATCGGGCAACTTACGGTTAGCGCCTGACAGGGAGAATTACCAGAGACGTGTCTAGGCGTTTTTTCCTTCCAGCATTCGCGCTTGTCCTCATAGCTGCGGGGCTTGGTGCCAGCAGCACGCCGGCGCGCGCGCTCACCGACAACGAGGTGATCAGGGGGTTCAACCTCACCGTTTTCGGGGCGGAATTCGCGCCTTTCGGGATCCAGTCCCGGTATGTCCGGAAATTCAACGGTCCGGTACGGTTTCATGTCTACAATCTGTCGCGCAAAGACCGGAACACCTCCGTCAAACGCTTCATCCTTTCGCTAAATTCGCTGATTTACGGACTGAAAACACAAGTTACTAACAATGCCGGATCAGCGAATTTCAATGTCTATATCGTCGACCGCGCGGATTATGTGCAGGTTGCCCGCGATCGCGTCTACAAACGCAGGACCGCCCCGGTGCCCGGCAAATGCTTGGTGCGTTCGGTCTTCACGCGCAACGGCATCATGCGCTCAGATGCAGTGATCGTGTCGGATGGCGGAGAAGCGCTTTTCCAGCGCTGCATGCGCGAGGAAATATTGCAGGGGCTCGGGCCGCTAAACGAACACCCTTCGCTGCGCTATTCGATGTTCAACGACCGCTCCCGGCACACGAAATTCACACGATTCGACCGCCTGATCCTCAACATGTTGTACGACCGGCGGATCCGTAATGGCGACAGCCAGGAGAAAATTCAGGCGCTGTTGCCCGAGGTTTTGGGCAGCGCCAAACGGCGCGTTCGCTAAAGCCAGAACCAGCATTTATCTGCTGTTAACCGGACTTCGAAACCGGTTGCTTACCAAAAATGATTCAAATTTTAGCAATTCGCCCGCGATTCATAATTCAGTTGCCCGGATCACCGATGGTGTCTTTAGTCCGGTCCCGTTGCGGGGCCTAAAATGGTCAGACGCAAACGTATAGAGTCCGTCATGCAACCGAACATTCGCCAGCTTCTTGGTTCCCTATTTCTTGTTTCCACTCTCTTGTCGCCCGTTAACGCATCGGCGCAGCATACGCCGCCACCAAAGGCTGTGCTTTCCGGCGACCTGACATCGCCCTGGTTGTTGCAACTCAAGAACCGCAAAGCCTATCAGGCGCGTAATCAGCAGATACAAAGGCGCTCCGCCACAGTTCAGCGTTCTACCATGCGCAGCGGTATCTTCGCGGCTAGGCCGAACAGCGTTACGCTTCAACCATCCAAAGAAAAACAGGATAAAAACCTGCAGCGCGTACTTTTTCAGCGTCCGGCAGCCCCCGCGCGTCCTGCGCCGACGGCTAAGCCGAAGCAGCCTGCCAAAGGCGAAATCGATCCTAGATATCTGCCTCAGCGGGTTGCCTTCGACACAGGTGAAAAGCCGGGCACCATCATCATCGACACCTCGCAACGTTTTCTCTATCTGGTGCAGGCCAATGGCATGGCGAGGCGCTACGGAGTCGGCGTTGGCCGCGAAGGTTTCGAATGGTCAGGCACCAACAAGATCTCCCGCAAGGCCGAATGGCCGGATTGGCGACCGCCTGCCGAAATGCGCGAACGCGAGCGTAAAAAGGGTAAGGAACTACCCGTCGTAATGGCGGGCGGCCCGGGCAACCCGCTCGGCGCAAGGGCGCTTTATCTGGGGGATACACTCTACCGCATCCATGGGACGAACCAGCCGCATACGATAGGAATGGCAATGTCGTCGGGTTGCATCCGGATGCGGAACGAGGACGTCATGGACCTGTACGAAAGAGTCGGTGTCGGCACCAAAGTCATCGTTCGCTAGGGCGCCTCACCTATCCTGTAAGGGAAGTTTTACTGTTGCCGGTTTTCAACAATCGGCAGCAAACCCGTCCTGAGGTCTGAATTTCAGCCTTCAAACACCATCAAAGCAACCCGCTTTCATATTGCTTTCGCGACGGTTCCCGTTATCCTTACGTCATTCTGGTGATTTAACCGTTTTTTCCTTGGACCGCTTTGGAACCAATCGAGGTCTTGATATGAAATTGAATATGGGAATGTCGCTGCTTATAGCAGCCGGCGTGATCGCAGGCACTGCTTCAATCGGCGTAAAGCCGGCGGATGCACGATATTTCGATCGTACGACGCAAACCTGGATGGACGAGAAGCCCGTGGTCAATCGCAGGATTGATCAGCGCAAACCGCATCCGAAGTTCAAGCGCCGGACGGTCATGATTCGGACGAATGAACGGCCGGGAACCATCATTATCCATACGGATGAGAAGTTCCTTTACTACATCATCAGCGAAAACCGTGCTATCCGCTACGGCGTTGGTGTCGGTCGCGAGGGGTTCGGCTGGAACGGCGAAGTGAATATCAAGCGCAAACAGGAATGGCCGGGCTGGACGCCTCCTGCGGAAATGATCGCTCGTGAAAGAGCGAACGGAAGGGAGTTGCCTGCTTACATGGAAGGTGGACCGGATAACCCGCTGGGCGCGCGTGCCCTGTATTTGTTCGAGGGTCGCCAAGATACCATGTACCGTATCCACGGGACCAATCAGCCATGGTCCATCGGTCTCAACCTCTCCTCGGGATGCATCCGCATGATGAACGAGGACGTAGAGCATCTTTACGAATTGGCCGACATCGGTACGAAGGTAATCGTGATCGGCCCGGGACAGAATTCAAGCCGCTATTTCAGCGAGATCAAGAATCCATTGGCACTGATATTCGGCGCCGGCTAATTACAAATCGCGATTTCACGGATTTTCCAAACCCCGCCTTCACGGCGGGGTCTATTTTGGAGCCCAAGGGATTCAGTCCGAATATTTCCCACACGGCAGAGGGTCGTTCCTGCTAATCAACAGCATGGAGCTGATTTTTCGCAGCCTTTATATCAGCCATCCGGGTCGGGATATCCCCGCCATAGGCCCAATTCAGCAATTCGACCGTGTGGACGATCGGGACATCCGTGCCACTCGCGATCTGCGTAATGCAGCCGATATTGCCTGCTGCGATCGCCTGCGGCTTCACCCGTTCGATATTGGCAAGTTTACGCTCTTTCAGTTTGGCCGAAATCTCCGGCTGGAGAATATTGTAGGTGCCGGCAGAGCCGCAGCAGAGGTGGCCTTCCGGGATGTCGACGATATCAAATCCCGCCTTTGCGAGCAGTTCTTTGGGTAATTTGGTAATCTTCTGTCCGTGCTGCATGGAACAGGCGGAATGATAGGCTAGGCGAATTCCACTCCCCGTCTCGGAGGCAGGTAAATCCAGGGTGGAAAGATATTCCGTAATATCCTTGGTCAGCGCCGAGACGCGTTCCGCCTTTTCGGCATATTCGCCATCTTCCCGCAGCATATGACCGTAATCCTTGACCGTCGTCCCACAGCCCGATGTTGTGATGATGATCGCATCGAGACCGCCATTTTCAATCTCGTGCATCCAAGCATCGATGTTTTGTTTTGCGGCCTTGCGAGAATCGGCTTCCCGGCCCATGTGATGGACCAAAGCCCCGCAGCACCCCTCGCCAGAGGGCGTCACTACTTCGACTCCAAGGCGGGTGAGCAGTTCGATCGTGGCCCTGTTGATTGACGGATCGAGCACTTTCTGGGCACAACCGGACAGAATCGCAACCCGACCACGTTTTTCTCCAGCCGCGTCAA
>JAHEHW010000197.1 GCA_024639745.1 Salaquimonas sp.
TAGTCATGGTTACCGCGCTCGACCAGGCGGAAGACCGTGTCAATGGCCTGGAGGCCGGTGCAGATGATTTTCTGACCAAACCGGTCAACGATCTTGCACTGGTTACACGCGTCAAAAGCCTGGTCCGGCTAAAGATGCTGACCGATGAACTTCGACTACGGGCCGCTACCGGGCAGGAAATCAACGCGCAGGACATGCTTTCTGGCGTTGCCCGGACGGATACGCCCAAAGCCCGCGCCATGGTGGTGGACGACAGACCATCCTCCTACGAGCGCATCGAAAAATTCCTTTCGGCAGAGCACAGCGTAACCCTTGTGTCCGATCCCAGAGAGGCTTTGTTGAAAGCTGCAGACGAGGATTTCGATGTTTGCATGATTTCAATGTCTCTGGTGGATTTTGATCCACTGCGCCTGTGTTCGCAACTGAAATCCCTTGAGAAAGCCCGCATCTTGCCGCTCATCGTGATCAGCGAACTGGAGCAGGAAGAAAAGGTCATGCGCGCGCTGGAGATGGGCGTGAACGATTATATTCGCAGACCGCTTGACCGTAACGAATTGCTGGCCCGCGTCAGAACCCAGGTAAAGCGGAAGCGATACAACATGGAGCTGCGCAAATCGGTGGAGCAAACGCTCGAAATGGCTGTCAGCGACAGTCTTACCGGTCTGCACAATCGACGCTATCTCGACAATCACCTGCCGGAAATGGTCGAAAAGGCAGTTGGGCGTAATAGTCCCCTGTCGCTCATTATGTGCGATATCGATCACTTCAAGGCGGTGAACGATACCTTCGGTCACGATATTGGCGATGAGGTCATTTGCGAATTCACCAAACGGCTTTGCAAGAACATCCGCGGTATCGACCTGGCCTGCCGTTACGGCGGTGAGGAGTTCGTTGTCGTGATGCCGGACACGGATACGGCGCTGGCCGAGATCGTAGCCGAACGAATCAGGACCGAAGTGGCGCACCATCCGTTTGTGGTTGCTGAGGGTAGGGAGCAGCTATCGGTCACGGTTAGCATGGGCATAGCCTCGATGACCGATGCCGGTGATACGCCAGGCAAGCTGATCAAGCGTGCCGATGTTGCGCTGTACAACGCCAAGCGCGGTGGTCGTAATACGGTCACCGTGGAAGCCGCCTGAACGCTCGACTTAAAACCGAACTGAAAACACTTTTGACAGCGCGTCTGAGCGGAGCCCTTCCGTGCGCGTTAAGGTAAACGGCTAACCCTAGGTCAGGAACTGGCTACGATTAGGTTACTAAACCGTTGCAATTCGATTAAAGCTGTATCAAATTCCAATCAAGGACACGGTCACGAAATACCAAAGTAGCCACTAAAAAATCGGTAAGGCACTGAAAAATATAGGTTAATCGGTTGCTTCCGCCTACAGAACCCCTGCGGAGTGCTCAGGTCCGCCGCATCTCCTGGGTCCGTAGGGTTTATCGGCTGGGTTCCGGAATAATGGCCTCCTCGTACCATATCCGGATGCCCGGCCGATCCCATTTTAAGACCATCAAATCAGTAATTCGCGATAGGCAGGCAATAGATTTGCTACCGGCGTTCGCGGCCGGAAATTCCGGACCGCTAGCGTCTTTGCGGCACTGGTATTTTGAGTGGGGGTGTGTCCTCAAACAAAAAAGCTGCCACAAAGGGCAGCTTTCACAAGTTTACTGATTGCCTGCGATTACTTGATTTTGGTTTCCTTGAAATCGCAATGTTTCTTGGCAACCGGATCGTATTTCCGCTTGACCATTTTTTCGGTCATGGTGCGGCTGTTCTTTTTCGTGACGTAGAAAAACCCTGTGTTTTCAGTGCTTTCCAGCTTGATCTTAATGGTTGTCGCTTTAGCCATGATCTTGTCCCGGACTGTCTGGCGGTTGTTGCATCTGGAACGCTGTTACACGCTCGGAATTCTGCATAAAAATTGGGGCCATTGGCCCCTCTGCTGGCGCGTTATTTATCGATTGTCGTGTAAATGTCAAGCCGCAACGACGGGCGCTCCGTGGATTAGGACTTTTGCGGTCGATCACGACTATGTGCACGAACGGCGGCAAGCAGCAGATACCCGATAAAAAACGCGAATAGGGTCCAGATAAAGCCGTGAGGATCGGACCATTCCATGGCGATTCCGGCGAGCTGAGGGCCCAGCGTCATCCCAACCGTATAGGAGAAGACGAAAGCGGAATTGGCCTCTGCCAGATCGGTGCCTTCGAGCCTGGAGCCAAGATGCGCCAGCCCGACTGTGTACAAGCCGGAAATCATGCCGCCCCAAACAAACAAAACCAGGCACAATAGCCAGATCTGGTCGGTAACGAGTGGAATCGCGGCGGTTCCGACCGCTCCGATGGCGCCACAGAAATATAGCACCTTGCGGCGGTCGCTGACGCGATCGCTGATAATCCCGAGGGGCAGCTGAAGCGCGACATTGCCGGCTGCAATCATGATCAGCAGCAGTGAAACACCGAACTCCGAATAGCCTAGCCGCTGCCCATAGATGGGAAAGAGCGTGAGTCCGGACTGTTCGACTGCACCGAACACGAACACCGCGCCCGTTGCCAACGGAACCAGCGGGACGAATCGAAGAAAAGCGCTGCCGCCGGTCACGGGTTTTTCAAGCAGCGGTGCGCGGGAACGCACCAGCAGCACCGGGATGGCCGAACTGGCAATGATCAGAAAACCGATAGCGAAAGGCGCGACTCCCGAAGCGCCCGTAAGCGCAAGGATGCCGGGGCCAATAGCGAAGCCGAGGCTGAGAAAAGTGGCGTATATGCCGAGCATGGTACCACGTTTGGCTTCTGAACTGGCCGAGTTGATCCAGAACTCGGATAACACGAAGGAGAGCGTCAATGCGCCGTGGAACACGATACGCAGCACAAACCATACCGCCAGCGAATCGAATGTGAAAAACAGCGGAAGCGAAATGGCCGAAATCAACGCTGCCGAAATCAGCGTATTGGCAACGCCGATCATTCGAGCCATTGGCGCCACCATCCAGACGGCTGCCAGTGACGCGATGCCGGCCATGGCGGCGTTGGCGCCGATGACCTCTGCTGAATAGCCGCGATTGTCGAGAATGATGCTCAGCAGCGGAAACGACAGCCCAATTGCAATCCCGATTGCCGAAATGCTCGAGATCGCGGCAATGGCCCCGCGCCGGTCGATACCGTTCATCGAATTCATTCCGATGGCTTCCATCAACCTTGCCTTACCGTGATTGCGTTTTCAGACGCTAATGCCGTCGGCTGCTTGCAGCAATCGCGATCTTTAAGTGACGGGCGAAAGAAATTGCCGTCTGAAGCGTCCGCGGCGGGTGACATAGCAGGAGATAGGTGGGGTGGCTTCGAAGTGCGGGTCGTCGCGCAGGCGGTTGATCAGCTCGACTAGGATCACGCGCGTGATTTCGCGGGTCTCAGCGGCAAGCGCTTCCTCAGGGCGCAACCAACTCAGCGCTTCCAGTTCGCCGGACGACCGCAACCTGCCGATTTGGTCACGCTCCGCATCTTCGAGCCTGCGGGCGAAGAACCAGGTGTCGAAGCGTCTCGGCAGGTAGGGAGGGGTGATCGCGCGGGCAATCGGCTTAAGTCGGGCGAGGCTTGGTCGAAGTCCATGGTTGGCAAATTCCGACCAATCGGGATGGTCCACCCGCTCATTCGATGGTATACCCAGAACGATCCCTGTTTCCTCGGCCAATTCCCGTATCGCTGCGACGCCGAGCGCTCGTGCCCGTGTCTCACGCTTTTTACCGGGAAGTCCCGATGCGATCTGTTCGACGACACCAGGCTCGAAGGCTTTGGAAGGCAGGAGCCGGTGGTCATAGGGATCGACCCTCCCGCCCGGAAAGACCAGCGCTCCCGGCATGAATTTGAGATTTCTGTTCCGCTTGCCCATAACGAGACGAACATCTTCGCCTTGCTGGTCGATCAAGAGAATGGATGCTGCAAGCTTGGGCCGCACGGCTCTCGGCGGCGATATGCTGCCGCGATTTTGCCGGAAAGGCTCGGTCCGGATCATTTCTTCGATCCGGGCGATCTCTTCGCCTATTTCAGGCGAAGGCTCACGTTTCATCACCACCGAAGCCGTGCATGCCGAGCGCCCATTGCGATCCGACCACCATGCCTTTCAGAGGGCGCATCAGGTAGAAAGCGGTCAGGACGCAGGCTGCCATTGTCACGAACATAGTTGTCCACATGCCCATGAGGTCGAATTTCATGATCAGAACCATCAGGCCGATAACGACGTGCCCGACGATGAAGATGTTCAGATAGGCCGGCAGGTCATCGGCCCGGTGATGATGCAATGCCTCGCCGCAATGCGGGCAAGTGTCATGCGTTTTCAGGTAGCGAGCGAATAACTCACCTTCGCCGCAATTCGGACATTTGCCGAAGAGCCCGCGCAGCATAGACTGAAACAAGGGTCTGCCCTCGCTCAGAGATGCGCCTGTATCTGGGTCAAATTGTTCAACCGGCATTGTCTTCTTTCCATGATCTGTACTGCTAGTGGTGCTTGCCACGCTGCGCTTTGCGTCCCGCTGGCCGTCTGCGATTTCGCGGGTCGGGCTTGTTCGACCGGCGCGAGCGTTGCAGCCCTGATAACGGCTTGCCGTCGCTCAGCATATCAAACCGCAAGGCCCCGGCAATCGGTGCCGCTTCAACCAGCTTGACTTCCACTTCCTGGCCTACCTGATAAGCCAGCCCCGACTGATCGCCAATGAGCGAATGGGTCGCAGGGTCAAAATGATAATATTCTTCCGAGATCTTTGAGATCGGCACGAACCCGTCCGCCCCGGTGTCGGCAAGCGTAACGAAC
>JAHEHW010000198.1 GCA_024639745.1 Salaquimonas sp.
TAGCTATGTAATGGGCAAGATTTGAAACTCGTTTTTTAACCTGGGGCTCTACTGGCAGAAGTGCGTTACTGTCTTTAGCCTCCGCACGGAAATGCCATCCCCATATCGGCATCTCACGAACGCCATGACTTTCGATCATCTGTCGGCCATCGATTATTTTCATCACCTCGCGATAAGGAAAGATACCGTCGTTATTTGCTGCCAATCTGGTGAGATCCGCAGGCGGGACTTTTAATTTTTTTGATACTATCCCGTTGCCAGCGCCTGTTCTTCCATGACATCCAGAGCACAAGAAAAGATAGTCTGTCTGAGCAGCCATCCGATCCCATCCAGAGACGTTCTGACTGATCGCAGGTACACTGCTAAGGACAAAGAGAATGACCGCAGCGATTATGGGTCTGACAATCACGTTTCCTCTCCTCACCTAATTCTAGAAGCACACTAACAATAGAGATGCAGGCTGCCTGTTACATTGAGCTAGAGCAATCCTTGAACAATTTGCAAAGGCAGCACGCGCGGACCTAAGATGGATGATGGACGATAAAGATATTCCCGAGTTGGAGAAACCACCCCTTTCAGGGATCTTCAGGAACAATGGGATTGGCCCGAGAGGTTCACACCTACCGGATTTGATATGCACTCACGAAGATGCTGGCAGCCTTTCAGACAGTTAAGCTCTGTAGAAAGTGAAAATTTATAAAACCCAGAAACTAGGTTGGGACTATATACAACTACCTCCTACCCCCGGGGTGGCTCCTGCATAAGGGGGTGTTTCTCTAAGCTGCGATTTTTCCACGTTTCAGCTCTTGAGTTTGCCGGGGCTGAAATTCAAATACTGCTCTGAAGTTCAGTGAAATCGCATTGCCCGGTCGGGCGAATTCGTGGATAATTCGAAAAAACCGCAAGGAAAGCTTACATAATGGGACCAGCAATGCGTCATAATCTCACCGGTGTCGTATTGATGGCATTAGCTGTGCTGATGAGCCTCAGCGGCTGCAATACCACGGGGCCGGATATGAATGAGGGCGGCATTCCGGCAACCCTTAATAGGGAGTGGCAAGCTGTTCATGTGGCTGGGAGATGATCTCCGGAACCAGTCAGGACACAATTGGGTCTTCCGTTTTCGGTCACACTCTGGTCACACTGCGCTTCAGAAAACGGGTA
Source organism: Salaquimonas sp. (assembly GCA_024639745.1). GTDB lineage: Bacteria > Pseudomonadota > Alphaproteobacteria > Rhizobiales > Rhizobiaceae > Salaquimonas. The sequence continues at coordinate 1,165 of JAHEHW010000198.1, forward strand.
AATACCGGGCGATTGATCAGCACTGCAAAAGAGTGTAAACTGCGTTAAGCAGCTGAATTTATTCAGTCTTTTGCAGGAAGACCAAACGGCCGATTTTGGAGAGCACTACATTGACATTGTAGGGGTCACTGGTTCAACGTCAATATCGCCCGCCATTTTTCAGCCAAAAACACCGTTGCCTGACGTTCGCCGAGCACATGGCCCGCAAACCCTCTAAGCAAAGGAAAATCCCGGCGCAGTGGTCGGGGCTAAGCCGTCGTATCTGGACCATCAGCAGCGTTCTGGATCAGGACGCGCTGTTGATATCGCGTTCCTTGATCTGCGCCCGTTGCGAACGGGAAAGCTTGCGGGTCAGCTGCATGGTCCGGTTAATAGCCTTGTCCTGCAGTTTGCGGTTCTTTTCGATATTGGTGTGCTCGATATTCGGGTCGCCCGACATATCGATGTTCGAAAGCTTGCCCTTGAAACCGGCGGTGCGGCGTATCGTATTTCGTCCGTTGGGCAGATAGTAGCTGACGACTTCGTCGATGCCCGAGCCGACAACCTGCGGTTCGGTCGGATCGAAAGCAACGATCAGTTCGGTTTTGACGCCGTTTGCAGCCAGGTAGTTGGCCATCTTGGGTGCCTCATTGCCACCAAGCGAGTGCCCCATGATGATAATCGGGTAGGAAATCTTCTTTTGTTTCGAGCGGCGAAGGATGTCGTCGGCGTAGGGCTTCCAGTTGCTGTGGTTGAACGAAACCGCGTCTAGGCCGCGCGATCGCATGCGCGACGCCATCACGTCCATACCGCGGGAGAAGATGTTTAGCAGGCCGCGCATCAGGTAGATCTCGCCCGAACGCTCCACATGGGTGAGATCGCGCTGAACATAAGCAATTTCAGAGGTCTGTTCAGTTGCCTGAGTTGGACGCACTTCGCCAGCGGGTGAATTGCTGGTCGAGGTCGCGGTAGAGGAGCAACCCGCAAGCAGGACGGTGGTAGCGACAAGGCAGGCCAGAAGGGGTTGGAAACGGGTATCATTTTTCATGATCAGCAGCCCTTGGGGGATAAGCAGACTGTTAGCTTCTTGAATGTTTATGATAAACGAATGGTAAATAGGCAATCTGGCGACGGCTGCTTTTTAGCTAAGTTTATGACAAGGCTGGATAATTGTAGGGACTGTTGCAAATTTGCCAACGGAATATTACCCGCGAACAGAAATGCCGGACGCTGCTATAAAAGCGCCAGGCCCGCAGATTTTCTGGTTCTGGGAGCCGGAATCAGTAGATTCCGGGAATGATGCGCTTCGTTTTTGCGCTATAGTCGCGATATTTCTCCCCGAAGCGCTCTTCCATCATGGCTTCCTCCTTGCCGACTCGGAGAAAGAACAGCGTTCCGAAGCCGACAATACCGGCAAGGCCCGCGACCCAGTTGCCCAGAAGGAAAGGCGGCGAAACCGCCCAAAGCCAGAATGCCGTATACATCGGGTGGCGAACCTTCTTGTAGATTCCCTTGGTAATCAGCTTGTGATTATGTCGGAGGTCGAGACTATGAGACCACATCTTGCCAAGTGCCTTGTGGGTCTTGCGGAAGAGATGCAGCGAAAATGCGAATATTGCAGTTCCGATCGCAATAGAGACAGGTCCAACGGCATGGTCAAAAGCCGCCGGAAACCCGGTGAAGACCCAAATTGCTGGAATGATGCCGAGGCCCAACTGCGACATGAGCATCGCGAATCGCTCAACCGGCGCACGATCTGTGAATTCGATTTTGGTCTTGCGAGACTTGATGTTGGGGCGAAAGCGAATCACGCCCCATGCGACGAGGCAGATGCCCCAGATGATTTTTCCGATTAGTACCCAGTCGGCGTCCATTTACGATTCCAATCCATCATTGCTGGACGACTGTTTAGACAAGGTTTCCGGCGTGATCAATCCGGTCTGGTAAACCATCGTCCTTTGCGATCTTCCGGGTGGAAAACGGGCCGAACAGCCGGATCATGTAATCGAATGGGACACGCTTGTCATAATAAAGGATATATTGGCGATGGGTGACATAAAAGGATTTGCGCATCTTCTCATAGCGCTCGCGTTTCATAGCTTTTGAAAAGCGGATACGAGAAATAGTGTATTCGGCCTTGATATCCTTCATGCCGACCTGTTTGAAAGGGTCGCATTTGTAAAATGCGATCCAGTCGTCCTTGGTTTGCACTTCGTGCCAGAAAAGTCCGGGCTGCTTCATCACTCGCTTCCATGATTCGCGCATGTAGCCGGCGTTCTTGGCGAGCGCAATTTTCAGCATGCTGGAGCCAAGCGCTAGGAAGGTTACGTTCTTTCCCTTGATCAGGTTCTGATTGGCCTCGAGCGCTAAAGCCAGCGCGCGAACAGCCCACAAGCTGCCGAAACTATGCCCGACGATGATGATTTCATCTGCCTTGGAGCCTGAAATTTCGCGGCGAACGGTTCTCGCGAATTCTCGAAAGCGAGCTTCGATTTCTGGGTTCTTTTGGTTCACCATATCGCGGGCGAAACCCCAATCTGCAATCGTCAGAGGTACGTAGAGCAGGCTGCCAGGCCATTGGCAGAAAAGCAGTGCCACCAATAGCGAGACGCTGATCTCCACGGCCAGAGAGTCGATAAACTGAGCGAGAACAATCCAGACGGCGAAGAATACCAGCGTGGCGAGCAGGAGAGGGTAGATGGTGAACCCCCAATATCGCAGGCTCGCCTTGCGATATTTGCTCACCGTGCCGTCGAGAAAAAATCCCATATACTTGCCGAGATTCTTCAGAAAGCCGGAGGGAAACGAGTCTTCTTCGTATTTATGAACAATATCGTTCCACTGAAACTGCACGACCCGCGTTTCGGTGTTCCAATTGCCGCCATTGGTCCGGAACTTTGCCAGCGCGTAATTCGCGCTCTTTTTCGAATCGATTTCGGGCTCGGAGACGGAGAATCCCCAAAGAGAGCCGGTTTTCGTCGCCGCATGATGCATCCGCCCAAGCTGAGACGGCGAATCGGTTCGCTCGAAGCCGGGAAAATTCAGGACAAGACGCGTCTTTATGCCCTGAGCTGCATTATCCTTTACGTCCAATTTTCCAGCCTTAGCCATTCAGATCTCCGCCAGTGCTATTGCTCCAGCGGATCGGGCCGTCCCGGTGCTGGGTCAGACCGACTTTATGGAGTCGACGAGAAATTTCCAGACATAGTCTGAAAAAGAACGCCAGCACTCGACCCGAAAGCGATCGTCCGCCTCACGATGGAGAACGATTTCCGACTTGCTGAGGATCGTGCGGGCACAAGCTCCCACCGGAAAAGCAGCCAGGGAAAGATCGAGGGGGCAGCCGGAATTCAGAACGAGATGGGCTGCGCCCCCTTCGAGGAGTATCGCCGTATTGCGATGGCTAACGTCTACTGCGGAGAGATTGGCATTGCCGAGCTTTGCAAACGCAGCCGCAATACCCGATTCTTCGGCATCGATCACCAACCACTCGTCCGGGCCTATCCACAATGCGACACGCTCGCCCCTGGAGGCGCTCATCTTTGGCTTCGCAGGAAGATCGAAACCGAGAACTTTCTTCGCTTCCTTGATGCCCGGAGCGTCCGCGCGCAAGGCAATCCGCACAGCTGCTGGCGCCGGTTTGGCGACAACCCCGTTTT
>JAHEHW010000199.1 GCA_024639745.1 Salaquimonas sp.
AGAAGGGAACCCCATGCCAGCTTTACCAGAGATTTCCGCACTGGATCTTTCCGCTTTGCTTTGCAGCAGAGTTTGCCATGACATCATTTCGCCAGTGGGTGCCGTCGCCAACGGGCTGGAGTTGCTGGATGAAGACGCGGATGAGGAAACCCGCGAAATCGCCATGGGACTCATTCGCTCTTCGACCGCCAATGCATCGGCAAGATTGCAGTTTGCACGGATCGCGTTTGGTGCGGCCGGTTCAGCCGGTGCCGATATCGATACGGGCGATGCTCAGGCGGTGGCACAGGGTTATTTCGATAATGAGAAGAAAACGACGCTGACCTGGGAGGGCGAACGCGCCCTGATGGCCAAGAACAAGGTCAAGTTTCTGTTGAATCTTTTGCTTGTCGCCCTCAACGCCATTCCTCGTGGTGGTGAGATTGTTTCCCGTTTCGAGGAGCCTGCCGGAAAGACGCGTTTCGAGGTGCGTGCGACGGGCAGGAATGCCCGGGTCCCACCGCTGCTGCTCGATTTTCTGAACGGAGCCTTTGAGGAGCATATGGATGCACATGCTGTACAGCCGCTTTATACGCTGAAACTTGCAGAGGCGGCCGGCATAAACGTTTCCGTTTCAATCGACGGCGAAACGGTTACGTTTCGCGGCGAGGTTGCCTGATAGATTTAGCTATTCTGCCATAGAACATTATTTAGGAACCAAAAGAAGCCCGGCTTTAATTCAAGCCGGGCTTCATGTTTGCGGGAGGGGGTCAAGCTGCCGGTTGGGGCATTAACCTGCTCGAGGTCGCAGCCAGCGCAGCCTGACAGGAAACTAGCGAATTCATAGAAAAACCCCGCAGGCTGGTCTGCCTGCGGGGGTTCTTTTTAATGGCTGATTTGGGTTGTGCCGCCGTCAGACGGCTTCCTGAATCTCGTCGACGTCCGGCTCACGCAGAACATAGCCACGTCCCCAAACGGTTTCGATGTAATTCAGGCCACCTGCGGCAGATGCCAGCTTCTTGCGAAGTTTGCAGATGAACACATCGATGATCTTGAGTTCCGGTTCGTCCATGCCGCCGTAAAGATGATTGAGAAACATCTCCTTCGTAAGGGTTGTACCTTTGCGAAGCGAAAGCAATTCCAGCATCTGGTATTCTTTACCGGTTAAATGAACGCGCTGTCCGGCAACTTCAACCGTCTTGGCGTCGAGATTGACGACCAGATCGCCGGTTGTAATGACCGATTGGGCATGGCCTTTCGACCGACGGACCACAGCATGGATCCGAGCTACCAACTCATCCTTGTGGAAGGGCTTGGTCATGTAATCGTCTGCGCCGAAGCCCAGACCGCGTACTTTATCTTCTATGCCTGCAAGGCCTGAAAGGATAAGAATAGGCGTTTTAACCTTTGAAAGACGCAGTGTTCTAAGAACTTCATAGCCAGACATGTCTGGCAGGTTGAGATCGAGCAAGATGATGTCGTAGTCGTACAGCTTACCTAGATCTACCCCCTCTTCGCCCAGATCCGTTGTGTAGACATTAAAACTCTCGGATTTCAGCATCAGCTCTATACTCTGAGCAGTAGCGCCGTCGTCCTCGATCAACAGGACTCGCATTGTGGATCCCCTTCTTCTGTTCGCCGCATCCAGCGTTGTCCGGCTTTGCCTCGTCGCCTTACATCGCGGTCACTTCTGAATTCATTTCAGAATGTTGACCTTAATTGGTTAACAAATTCTGATTCTTTGGGGCAAGCGCAAACTAAAAACTGCAAAGAAATATCATAAGATATTGATTTATATGATGAAAGGATTTCTTAAAAAATCATAGCAAAACATTAATTTCCGTTTCCGTATGGAAAAGTTGTCAAAGTCAGCGGGAAAACGAATCTTTTTGCGCCGTTAACGGTCGGGTTTACCCCCTCTTAATGGAAGTGGTTTAGCATCAGCCTTAATACGGATCATAAATGATCGGTTAATAGCCGTTTGGTTGTCTCTGGCGGTTTTTACCAGTCAGCTTCAATGAATTCGGATTTCCCAGCCCGGTGCGTTTCGCCGGACACATAATCGGTTTCAAGGGGTATTGAGTATGAAATCGCGTGAACACCTGCTTCGATTGAAGCATTTCCAAGTACAGGATAAAACGCGCCAGCTTGCGCAGATCGACATGATGATCGCGGATTTCCAGCGCATGTCCGGCGAACTCGAAGCGCAGGTCGAGGCCGAAGAGAAAAAGGCCGGCATCACGGACGTGAATCATTTCGCCTATCCTACCTTCGCCAAGGCGGCTCTTCAGCGAATCGAAAACCTTTCAGTTTCGATAAAGGACCTCCGGGACAAGCGTGCTCCGGCCGAGGAGGCACTCAAGGAAGCTGAGGAAGAGCTTCGGAAAGCGGAACTGAAAGAATCGCGTGACGCTGCGAATGCCGATTCATCCGACTCGCTCGTAGACAGCATGGTGGAGCGCCGCGTCATTATCGGCTGAACTCCTGACTGATCGTTTTAAGGACGGGCGGTGCCGCTGCCCGTTTTTGCTTGTCTTGGAACATGGCAAGCCGCTAGTTTCAAACCCATCGCGAACTGCAGGCGGGCTAGAAACGGTTTGCTGAACTATCTTACGCTTATTTTCGCATGTCAGCTCGCGGGCGAAACGATCGTCCGCGCAGTTGGGCTGTTGTTGCCAGGCCCCGTGATAGGCATGGTGATCTTGTTTGCGTTTCTGGTGGTCCGGCGATGTATCAAAAGCGAGGAAATCCCGCGGGACCTCGCACGGGTTGCGGATACGCTGCTCGCCAATCTCTCGCTTCTCTTCGTGCCGGCCGGTGTCGGGATCATGGTTCACCTCGGTCTGCTGAAAACCGATTTGCTGCCTCTTGGAACGGCGCTTATCGTTTCGACGGTGCTGACGATCGCGGTCACGGCGCTCCTTATGCAATGGTTGAAGCCGCGGTCGGATGGCGCAAAACCCGGAGAAGAAATCGATGGGTGAACTGCGTGATATCTGGGTCTACCTTGCCGCCAGTCCGTTGCTGCATCTTACCTTGACGCTCGCTGCGTTTCAGCTTGGCAACCTCGTCTATCGCAAAGCGCGCATGAACCCGCTCGCCAATCCCGTAATGATAGCGGTTATCATTATCGTCTCGATACTCCTGGTTTCCGGCACATCCTACGAGACTTATTTCGAAGGAGCGCAGTTTGTCCATTTCCTGCTCGGACCGGCGACAGTTGCGCTTGCTATTCCGCTCTACCGTCAGTTCGAAACCGTGCGGCGGTCAGGACTGGCGCTGGCGGCAAGCCTGATCGCAGGCTCACTAACCGCAGCGCTTAGCGCTGTGTTGATCGGTTACCTGATGGGTGCGCAATTCCTGTCACTGATTTCGATTGCGCCGAAATCGGTTACTGCGCCCGTCGCGATGGGGATATCGGAACAACTGGGTGGCCTGCCTTCGCTGACTGCGGTTCTGGTGATCCTCACCGGGATATTCGGAGCGATGGCCGGTCCGTTTGTGCTGAACTTGCTACGAATAAGAGACTTGCGGGCGCGTGGTTTCGCCCTTGGGACGGCGAGCCATGGTATTGGTACCGCGCGAGCGTTCCAGGTCAATGAAGTGGCAGGCGCATTCGCGGGTCTGGCGATGGGACTGAACGCCCTCGCGACGGCGATCCTCCTGCCGCTATTGTGGAAGGCATTCGGCTGATGCAGACACTCCGACCGCTTCTTTTCCTGGTCGCGGCGATTGCGTTCGGCCTGGGGATTTCTCTTCCCATCGTAAAACTGGAGACGCTTTACATTTTCTCCCAGACGCCGTCATTGATAGATATCGTGATCGGTCTCTGGCAGGACGATGGCAAAGCGCTTTCGCTGGTGCTCTTTTTGTTTTCGCTGGTTCTGCCGGTCTTGAGAATGAGTGTGGCTTTTCTGTCGGTATCGCAAAATAACGCGGATACCCGGATGGGCCGGTATCCTGTCTAAATGGTCGATGATGGATGTACTTTTGGTCGCGCTAGTGGTCTTTGCGGTCAAGACAAGCGGCATCGCCCACGCCGTATCCCAGCCCGGTATCTGGTTTTACGGCGCATCGACGCTTCTGCTTGCTGCAGCAAGCCTTGGTTTCACCAAGCGTTGACTGACAACATAAACAGGATTTCCCGCGCCCGACCGTGAGCGCAATTGTGTATTAGTTTATCTGGAAAGACCCGAAGGTCGAAGGTCAGGGGGGCTCGCCGCGCAGATCTACCTTAGCGGCGATACTTTTGAATGCAGGTTGTACGCAGACCGGCAAGTCCATGATCTTCAAGAGAGGCTTGCCAGTTGAGGAATTCCTCTACGGTCAATGTGTACCGCTCGCATGCCTCTTCGAGTGAAAGAAGGCCGCCACGGACGGCTGCAACGACTTCGGCTTTTCTGCGGATTACCCAGCGTCTGGTATTTGCGGGGGGTAGATCTGCGATTGTAAGCGGGCTGCCATCCGGTCCGATGACATATTTCACCCTGGGTCTTACCTGATCGGTCATGCTTTACTCACTACAAATTACATCAGACCACTAACTGTGACGTAAGATACCCAGGTATTTTTAAATTTCGGCTAATGGGTCGGTTACAAATCGGTAACGAATCAATTTTTTGATCCCTTCCTGTTACCCACTGCAATATAAGCTTACCTGAATGCCACAAATCGGCCCCGATTGGCCGCGAGACGACGCACCGAATTCATAATCGGGGTATTCAAATGAAAACGAAAAATGTCGTGGCGCTTATCGGCGCCCTAGTGCTTTCTACGTCGTTTTTCAGTAGCGCTGAGGCTGCTCGTGAATGCGGGCGCGCTT
>JAHEHW010000200.1 GCA_024639745.1 Salaquimonas sp.
AATCCTCCCGGCGCGGGTTTTTCTTTCTGGGCATTGATATTGACGAGACTACTTAGAAGTCGCCTGAAGTAGCAAGGAATCAAAACTGGTGGTGGGAAAGAAAGTGGGAAGGCATTCCCTACTATTGGAAATAATATAATAAAAACAATGTTTTATACCGTTACCTTGGTGCCCAGAAGAGGACTCGAACCTCCACGTCCGTAAGGACACCAGCACCTGAAGCTGGCGCGTCTACCAATTCCGCCATCTGGGCAATCGCGGCACGTTTATGCATATCGCGAATTGCTGTCAACGCGTTTCTTTTCTTTTCGATTAGTATAACAGTTTCCATTGTGCTCTATAGTCCAGACATCCAAAGTCTTATCCACGCGTCCCGGTTTTCGGCAGAGTCGTAAGCGCCGCGATTTCCTAAACCCATTGCCTTTTCTCTTTCGTCAAGGTTCGCTAAGACACAAACAAATCATGTATTGCGAAATGGACAGTTGAGATGAAAAATCTGCCAAAACGAGTGACCGTATTCGGAGGGTCCGGCTTCGTCGGACGGCATGTCGTCCGCGCCTTGGCCAATCGGGGATACCGTGTTCTGGTGGCGGTTCGCCGGCCGGATCTGGCCTATCATCTGCAGCCGCTTGGAGATCTCGGGCAAATCAAGGCAATCCAGGCCAATGTCCGGGTTCGGTGGTCTGTTGACCGCGCGGTCCAGGGATCCGATGTGGTTGTTAACCTCGTCGGCATCTTGAGCCCGACTGGCCGGCAGACATTCGATAGCGTACAAGCTTTCGGAGCCCGCGCGATCGCCGAGGCAGCACGTGCTGAGGGCGCAAAAATGATCCATGTAAGTGCGATCGGAGCCGATGCTCACTCCGAAGCGGCCTATGCACGAACAAAGGCGGCTGGAGAGGCTGCAGTACGAGAAACCATCAGGGATGCGGTAATTCTTCGCCCTTCGATTATTTTCGGCCCGGAAGACGATTTCTTCAATCGCTTCGCCCGGATGACAAGATTTTCACCGTTTCTGCCTCTGGTCGGCGGCGGGACGACACAGTTTCAACCCGTCTATGTCGGCGATGTGGGCGAAATGGTGGCCCGCGGGGCCGATGGTGTGCTGAAAACTGGCGAAACCTACGAATTGGGCGGCCCGGAAGTTGCGACTTTCCGCGAATGTCTCGATCTCATGCAGGAGGTCATCAACCGCAACCGCGCTTATCTCTCGATTCCGTGGTTTGCTGCCAAAGCGATGGGCCGATTGATTGGATGGTTTCCAGGTGCGCCGATTACTCTCGATCAGGTTACTATGCTTCAGACCGACAATGTGGTGTCTGATGAAGCGACCAGAAAAAAGCGTACGCTCGAGGGGGTAGGTATTCATCCTCGAACGATGGAAACCATCTTGCCTTCCTATCTCGTGCAATACCGACCCCAGGGGCAGTTCACCCGTAAAGGGGCAATCTGAAAATATACTCTTGTGCCGTGGAGGGATATTATCCCGCTGAGGCTGCGAGCTGATAGCCTGGGATGAGGCCATGTAGCATGGCAAATAGAATTGCGGCTAAGGCAAGCCTGTAAAGCATGAAAATCAAAAAACTCATCCGCTTCACCACGGCCATAAGAAATGCGATGGCTGCCAGCGCTGCAAAAAAGGTCAGGCATCCGGCCAACAAAGCGCCGGACGGGATTGACTCGCCGCTTTCAAGAAAATCGAGCCAGACAAAAGCCCCGGCCCCGGCAATAGCCGGAATGCCGAGCAGAAATGAAAACCGCGCCGCCTCAGGTCGTTCGAAACCGAGGAGCCTTGCCGCAGTCATCGTGATCCCCGAGCGACTTGTGCCGGGAATGAGCGCAAGCGCTTGGGCAAAGCCTATAATGAGCGCTGGCGGCAGCTTCATCTGTTCCATTTTCTTCAACTGCGGGCCGATGGCGTCCGACGCATAGAGTAGGATGCCGAATATGATTGCGTTCCACGCTACCAGTTCGACACTGCGAATCGACTCGATCCATCCGCTGAGCTTGAGAAAAATTCCGAAAGCAACGGCGGGAACGGTCGCCAAAGCGATGTAAAGCGCCATTCTGCTGTTATCATTCATCTTTAATCGAAGCAGGTCGAATGCACCGAAGGTTAGTCGAATGACGTCGCGCCAGAAATAGACTAACACTGCTAACAGAGAACCGAGATGAACGATCACGTCCGTAAATACGCCCTGGTCGGGCCAGCCGGTCAGTGCCGGGATGAGGATAAGGTGACCGGACGACGAAATCGGAAGGAACTCCGTAATCCCCTGAACTACTGCCAGTACGATAATTTGTTCGATTGTCATTGATGAAACCTGGAAAAAATTGATCTAAGACTTGCGGAAAAGGGTGGTCTGTTTGCGATTCCAAGTTCAGGTTTGTGTCGAGCACCAACCAAGCACTGGAGAAAGGAGCGAGTCGGCAGACATGAAACGGCTTTATCATCATCCGATGTCGGGGAACAGCCGGTATATACGCCTAATTCTTGCTGAATACGGTGTTGATGCCGAACTTGAAGAGGAACGGCAATGGCAACGTCGAGAGGCGTTTATGAAAATGAACCCGGCAGGAACTCTGCCCGTTCTGCTCGACGAGGCGGATCATCCTATCTGCGGTGCTTTCATCATCGGTGAATTCTTGGACGAAATCCAGGGCCCATTGATGCGCGAGCGTCGCCTCATGCCTGAAGCCAGCCTTGAGCGTGCCGAGATCCGCAGGATTGTCGACTGGTTCCTTCACAAGTTCGATCAGGAAGTTGCCGGTTATCTTGTGCATGAGAGGGTGTTTCGACAACAAATGCCGATGGACTTGGGTGGCGGTTCACCCGATTCAGCCGCCATGCGTGCTGGCCGGGCCAATCTGAAAATGCATATGCGCTATGTGGGCTGGCTGGCCAACACCCGCAACTGGTTGGGTGGCAACCGGCTGTCACAAGCGGATCTGGCGGCGGCAGCAGCCATATCGGTGCTCGACTATCTGGGAGAAATTGATTGGGAGGCCGAGCCTGCCGCCCGCGATTGGTATGCCCGCATCAAATCCCGGCCCAGCTTCCGCACGCTTCTGTCTGACAAAGCTGCAGGGCTTCCGCCTGCAGCACACTATACAGATCTCGACTTTTGAGCGCTTGACTTGTCTTCGAAACTCAATCGAGAGCGCATCCGGCAATTTGCACAGGAGGAGGGGTTCAGCGAGTGCCGCTTCACCAAAGCGCGGTTGCCGGAATCCATTGGCCGGAATCTCATCGAGTTCCTTCGGCAGGGCTGGCAGGGAGATATGACTTGGCTTGAGACAACCGCTGAGCGTCGCGTTTCGCCTGAGAAAATGTGGCCCGATGCGAAATCAGCGATTGTACTCGGAATGAACTATGGTCCCGAGCAGGATCCGATGGAGGCGCTCTCGCGCACGGAGAGCGGGAATATTTCGGTCTATGCGCGCAATCGAGACTATCACGACGTTATCAAGGGGAAGTTAAAAGTTGTCGCCCAGAAGATTGCGAAAATGGGTTGCGCGGTGAAGGTTTTCGTTGATACCGCGCCGTTGATGGAAAAGCCGCTCGCAGCACAGGCAGGCCTCGGTTGGCAGGGCAAGCACACCAATCTCGTTTCGCGGGAATTTGGATCATGGTTGTTTATCGGGATCATTTTGACCGGGGCCGAAATTGAGCCGGATAAGCCTGAGAACGATCATTGCGGCAATTGCCGGGCATGTCTCGATATTTGTCCGACCAGAGCCTTTCCGGGACCCTATCAGCTGGATGCAAGGCGATGCATTTCCTATTTGACGATTGAGCACAAAGGCCCGATCCCCGTTGAATTCCGCGAGCATATGGGCAATCGCATTTACGGTTGTGATGATTGTCTCGCCATATGCCCCTGGAACAAGTTTGCCTGCACCGCCCGCGAGGCGAAATTGAGTGCGCGCGCTGACTTCGAAAGCCCTGAGCTGCGTCGACTGGCAGGTTTGGACGATGCTGGTTTCCGGCGCCTCTTTTCCGGGTCTCCCATCAAACGCATCGGACGAAATCGCTTTATCCGTAATGTTCTGATCGCAATCGGAAATTCGGGAACGCAATCGCTTCTGTCGGCTGTGAAGCCGCATGTCCGCGATAGCAATTCTGTGGTTCGCGGAACGGCCGTCTGGGCCGCATGGAAGCTTTCCTCCGAAAAGGATTTCACCACTTTGTATGAGCAAAACGGTATTGGGGAACCTGATCCTGCTGTGGTTTTCGAATGGGAGGCAGGCCTTGATATATCGAAAGATAGGAAGGAAGCGCAATGACCGGAACTCTGCTCATTTTCGGATTCGGTTTCTCGGCTGAAGCTGTATGGCAGCGTGTCCGAAACAGCTTTGATCACTGTGTCGCAACAACAAGAAGCGGGGATAAATTCGAGTCTATTTCTGCAGCGGGGGCTGAGCCGTTGATATTCGATGGGGTAAGCGCAGATGGCGCGATGATACGTGCGGTTGGCGAGGCGACGCATATTTTGGTCTCGATCGCGCCAAATGAAGCAGGAGATCCTGTAATCAACGCATTCTCGAATGAGATTGCAGCTGCGGGCAACCTAGAGTGGATTGGTTACTTGTCCACTGTTGGTGTTTATGGTGACCATGATGGAGCCTGGGTCAACGAGGAAACCCCTTGCCAGCCTGTCTCGACACGCGCCATCCAGAGAATCAATGCAGAAACGGCCTGGCAGGCCATTGCGGGAAAAACCGGCTTACCGCTTGCGATTTTCCGACTCTCGGGGATCTATGGACCGGGGCGAAACGTCTTCGTAAATATGGAGCGC
>JAHEHW010000201.1 GCA_024639745.1 Salaquimonas sp.
GGATGGGCATGTCCTGCCGTTATCCGAGCCAGGTCTGGGTGTTGATCTCAACGAGCAGATATGCGAGGCGCACCCTTGGGAGGGCAGCGCCCTACATCTGGAGATGAAACCGGAGAGCTTGAGTTGAGATCATTTCCCGAATTTTTGCGTCGAGAATTCGGATGTCAGACGATCGTGTGATTTACCAGCTAAGCCTCTTTGATATTTGTATTCTTAATATTCAACAAACGGACATAGGAGCCGTTCACATCGCTCTTGCAGTTCTGCGAGTGTCGCTACCGAATGCTCGCTGAGTAGAACTTCCGCACCTGAATTTCAGGGCTCTGACCATCGTTATCAAGTCGTTGCCGTCGGCGATCACTTCGTCGTTTTTCTTTCCGGTAATCACTCTGGTGTCATTAGGCTGATCAGAAATCACAACGATTTGTCTTTAATTGGTGTCCTTCTTGTAAAGTTTATTGTCGTCCTTAAACAGGTTCGTTATTTGGACTCCACCGCTGGCTATTGTCGGCATATTGATATCCTTTCAGCTTGTTCGGCAGGCATAGAATATCGATCAGCGAAACTATTTCTATCCGTATAAATTGCGTAGAAAACTCCTTAATGCCATTCGTGGACTGATTGTTTGCGCCGTAAGCGGTCGGGTTTCCTTGGCCGGCGCGCCTTGTCGTCGTCGTTGCTTTTTTTACTTGAAAACCGGGCTTGGCGCCTGGCGCCTTTCCCTGGCGCGTCGAGGGATATCCGCCAGATTCCAAATGAATCCATTGACGCCCATAAAATCCCATGATACTCCATTAACGCGTTTCTGACCGTAGCGTATTTCAGAGAACGGAATGGCGGTGCAACCGGCGGTTGCCCGAAAGCGTGCCGGCGTGTCCGCTGGTGCGGATGGCGCTGTGTGTCTGAATGGTGACTGGATATCGGGGGAGCGAGCATGGGGGCGTGCACGCATACCCTGCTCGGTCAGGCGTATTCATCCGCTATGGGCGGCATGAAATCTGGTATCGAACTGGCGGGAAGCGGGGCATCGTATGGATCGGTTCGTATCGAACACGATCAATCGCGTGGACAAGAAAGGGCGGGTTTCGATCCCGGCTTCGTTCCGCGCCGTGCTGGGCGATCAGTCGAAACTTCATGCTATTCTAAGTGTCGAGCGACCGGTTATAGAAGCCGGGGGAGCGGAATTCCTGGAAAGCAATCTGCAACGGCTTTCGCAGATGGATCCGCTTTCGGAAGAATACGAGATGTGGTCGTTCTGCCTGGTGGGCGATGCGGACGAGTTGAAAATCGACACCGAGGGCCGCATTATTCTCAGCGACCAGATCCGCGAGCACACCGGGATTACCGATCAAGTGGCCTTTGTTGGTCGCGGTCACTTCTTCCAGCTTTGGGAGCCTGCGGAATTCCAGGCTTATCGCGAAAGGGCGCGGGACGCGGTTCGGAAGATGCGCCGGAGTCTCGGCGCGGGGAATACCCAGAAAGTTTCAGATTTTCCCACGGGCAGCGCGCGGTCAGATCCGTCAGGATCCGGCGAAGGGCAGAGCTGATGGCGGGCGGCATTGGAAATGCGAGCGGCGCATCTTCAGGTGCTGGCGGACCAGTCCTACATATACCGGTGATGCTCGACGAGGTCGTTGAGGCGCTGTGTCCAGCCCGGGGGAAAACCATTATCGACGGGACCTTTGGCGCGGGCGGTTATTCACTTGCCTTGCTTGACCGGGGCGCATCAGTCATCGCGATCGATCAGGATCCTACGGCAATCGAAAATGGCGTGGAACTTAAGCAAGCCCATGGCGATCGTCTCACTCTCGTCGAGGGGCGGTTCTCGACGTTGGATCAGATCGCCCGCGATGCCGGGCATGATGCGGTCGATGGCGTCGTCTTGGATATCGGCGTTTCCTCAATGCAGCTCGACCAGGCTGAGCGCGGCTTTTCCTTCCAGAAAGACGGGCCGCTCGACATGCGGATGGGCGGTTCTGGGCCGAGCGCGGCGGATATCGTCAATCGAACGGAACGCGGCGATCTAACCCGCATTATCGGCATTCTCGGCGAGGAGCGGCAGGCCTCGCGCATCGCGGCACGGATCGCGGAAGCGCGGCAGGAACGGCCCTTCACGCGAACGCTGGAACTTGCCGCAGTTGTCGAAAAAGTGCTCGGCCGCAAATCCGGCGAGCGGATACATCCCGCGACGCGGACCTTTCAGGCTTTGCGCATATTCGTCAACCGGGAACTGGAGGAACTGGCGCTGGCTCTCTTTGCCGCCGAGCGCATCCTGAAGCCGGGCGGTCGGCTTGCGGTCGTAACCTTTCATTCGCTTGAGGATCGTATCGTCAAGCAGTTCTTCGCCAACCGCAGCGGTGCGAGGGGCGGCTCGCGGCATCTGCCGGAAGCGAAACCCGTCTCAGCAAGATTCGAGCAACCAATTCGTGGTGCAATCAAGGCCTCGAAGGACGAAGCCGAGAGCAATCCGCGGGCGCGTTCGGCAAAGCTTCGCTGGGGAATTCGAACGGATGCACCACCACTTGAAGCGGATATCGACCTGTTCGGTCTCCCCAATCTGAAATCAGCCCAAACGGACAACCATGCTTAGAACCGTAGATGTCGTCATGATCGGAATTCTGCTCGGCGGGGCAGCGTTCACCTTCAAGGTAAAACAGGACTCCGAAGCCGCGATCGAAAGGGTAGCAGAGCTTGAGCGGCAGATCGCAGCGGAACGCGAGGCAATCGATATTCTCGAAGCGGACTGGAGCCTGTTGTCCGATCCGAAGCGCCTGCAGAAACTTGCCGAACGCTATGAAGCGCAGTTGGGGCTGAAGCTGCTCGATCCAGGCATGATTGGAGATTTCGCGGATATTCCGGAGCGACCGCCTTTCTTGCCGCGAAAGGGTGACGATACCGAAATCGCCGATCTGATCGGCGAAAGCGACGATATCGTAACCGGGTCGACCGTCTCAGCTCCGCTCGAGACGGAGGCCGGCCAATGAATTCGCGTTTCGATGCCGACATCGCGCATGCCTCGGCTGGCAAACATGCCGGTCAGCTTCATTTCCAGGGTTCGCGCCGTGTATCGGCCATGCGCTCTCAATCGCGGATCACGCTTGCTATAGTGATGATCTGCGCTGTCTACACGGTGATCTCGTTCAAATTGGTCTATTTCGGTATTCTTGAGCCTGGCGACCCGACCTATATCGCCAATCTCGATCCGAGCACATCCGCAAGGCGGCCCGATCTAGTCGATCGCGCGGGCCGTACGTTGGCTACGGATATCAAGACGGCATCGCTTTACGGAGAACCGAGACGGATCGTTGATGTTGACGAGGCGGTCGAGCGGCTTGCTTCGGTTCTGCCCGATCTGGACATGGAACAAGTTTATCGTCGGCTTTCGAGCGATGCGGGCTTCGTGTGGCTGCGTCGCGAATTGAGCCCGGCGCAACAAGAGCAGATACATTCGCTCGGTATCCCGGGCATAGGTTTTCGCGAGGAAACGCGCCGGTTTTACCCAAATGGTGATGTCGCTTCCTATGTGGTCGGCCATGTGAACATCGACAATGTCGGGATCGCAGGAACGGAGAAGGTAATCGACGACCAGGTGCTGAAGGATTTGCGTGAAGCCGGTTTCGCTGCTGCCGAGCCGAGTGAACCTGTCGAGCTTTCCATCGATATCCGGGTGCAATCGATCGTTCACGATGAACTTGAAAAGGCGATGGAGCGCTATCAGGCGATCGCTGCCGGGGCCGTGGTGCTCGACGTGAATACAGGCGAAATCATCGCCATGTCGTCGTTGCCGGATTACGATTCCAACAATCCACTCGAAGCGTTGGAGCCCGATCGTTTGAACCGAATGTCGGCGGGGCTTTACGAGATGGGTTCTACCTTCAAGGCCTTTACCACCGCAATGGCGCTGGACAGCGGCAAGGTGAGCTTGTCGAGCAAATTCG
Source organism: Salaquimonas sp. (assembly GCA_024639745.1). Taxonomy (GTDB): domain Bacteria; phylum Pseudomonadota; class Alphaproteobacteria; order Rhizobiales; family Rhizobiaceae; genus Salaquimonas. The sequence goes on from JAHEHW010000201.1 coordinate 3,939, forward strand.
ACGCCTCAAAGCCGCTCAGGATCGCGGGCTTCACGATTACCGATTTCCACGGCAAGAACCGCGTTATGAGCGTACCGGAAATTTTCATCTATTCGTCGAATATCGGCACCGCCAAGATGGCGGACACGGTTGGTATCGAGGCCCACCGGGCCTTCCTGAAGCGGATGGGCCTGCTGACCAAGATGGATCTCGATCTGCCCGAGGTCGCAACGCCGGTCGAACCTGCCGAGTGGAAAAAGCTCAACTCGGTGACCATCTCCTACGGGCACGGCGTCACAACGACACCGCTGCAAACGGCCGTTGCAGGCGCGGCTCTGGTCAATGGCGGAAGGCTTTTGCCGCCGACGCTGTTCAAGCGTAGCCGTGAAGATGTCGACGCGTTAGCGACACAGGTGCTGAAACCCGAGACGAGCGATGCCATGCGGTATCTGTTCCGGCTGAATGTCGAGCAGGGTTCGGGCCGCCAGGCAGAGGTTCCAGGCTATTGGGTAGGCGGCAAGACGGGAACAGCGGAAAAGGTGGTGAATGGCCGGTATTCAAGCGAAAAGCGCTTCAACGCGTTTCTGGCCGCGTTTCCGATTAACGATCCGAAATACATGGTGCTCACGATCATTGACGAGCCGAAACCGGAAGAGGGCAAATACTACGCTACTGCCGGCATGAATGCGGCCCCTATGGTTTCGCAAATAATCCGCCGTTCTGCCCCTCTTCTTTCTATCCGGCCACAATTTGGCGAAGATTTGCGCTTGATGTCCGCGCGTTATTGATGGCGGCGGTCTACCGGGCTATTAGCCAATACGGGCGATGTGCGCGCATCTCGTCGTATCGGCATTGCTGTTGATCAACAGGAAGTGGGGTTAG
>JAHEHW010000202.1 GCA_024639745.1 Salaquimonas sp.
ATTGCGTTCGATCGAGCAAGCAGAAGGCGAGCGCTGAGGCTACCCGGCCCCATCAGACGAAAGCGAATTGACCAGCAAGAATACCTGAAACCGTTGCGATCAGGAGAACGGAAACCAGGCTGAAACCACGCCACAGGGCCGCGGCTGCCAGGACAAATATCAGGATCGCCACTGGCATCGCGCTCGCCGGATTCGGCAAAACCAGCTCGCCCGGCCCGAGCCGCACGGATACCTGTTCGGCGAACAACACGTGACTTGCAAACCATAGCGACAGATTAGCGATCACACCGACGACCGCGGCGGTAACCGCCGCCAGCGCTCCAGACATTCTCACATTTCCGCGCAATACCTCCATAAACGGAGCGCCCAGAAATATCCAGATGAAACACGGAATGAAGGTGACCCAGACGGTCACGAGGCCACCGGCAATGCCGGCAAGCACGGGATCAAGACCGCCGGCATCCCGGAAGGCGCCCATGAAACCGACGAAAACCAGCACAAGTATCAGCGGCCCCGGCGTCGTTTCGGCAAGACCAAGCCCAGTCAACATTTCATCGGCACGCAGCCAGCCATAGACTTCAACCGCCTGCTGACCGACATAGGTAAGGACGGCGTACGCACCGCCAAAGGTAACCATCGCGACCTTCGAAAAGAACACTGCTTCCTTAAAATAAACCGAAGTCCCGCCAAGCGAAAGGAACAGCAGGACGAGTGGCACCGCCCAGGCAATAATCCCCCATAGTGAAACGCTCGGAACATGCCTGAACGGCCAGTCCATCCCTGAAGGCTCAATCTGCCCCTCTCCTTGCGCGAAATGACGGGGCAGAAAATACCCCGCCAGAAGCGCGCAGAGAACCACGGCCGGAAATGGCACCGCAAAAACGAAAAGCGCGGCAAAAGCGATAAGAGCGATAAGGGCGGTTACTGGCCCCCTCAGCGCGCGGCTCGCGACTTTCCAGAGAGCATGGAGAACAATTGCAAGCACGGCGGCCTTCAAGCCGAAAAATACACTCGCCACCGGCGGCATGTTGGCGTAATTGACATAGATAAGAGAAAGGGCGAGGAGCACGGCAACCCCCGGCAGCACGAACAGGCTTCCCGCTAGGATTCCGCCAGAGACACCGCGTAAAAGCCACCCGCTATAAGTGGCGAGTTGCATCGCCTCTGGACCTGGCAACAACATGCAGAAATTCAATGCGTGCAGGAAGCGCTTTTCCTCGAGCCAACCTTTTTCCTCGACCAGTATGCGATGCATTAAAGCGATCTGTCCCGCCGGCCCGCCAAAGGACAACAGGCCGATTTTTCCAAAAGTCCGGAAAAGTTCTCTGGATGTAACCTCTTCTGTTGGGTCAGCATCATCTGCAGGAGGGGAATCGCTCATGGAACAGCTGTCTTCGTTCTTCTTTGGGCATGTCAAATCGATATTATGGGCATTCTCATGCCAGCGATTTGTCGTCTGTTCCAGTCCCACCAAGACGCTTGCGTAGAAAGCGCTTCTACCCTATAAGCCAACGCGCCCGTGCAGACACCCTTGGAGGCAGCGCGGGTTTGTTGTTTCAGGCGATCGAATTTCGCCTGATCCGGCAAGGTTCCAGGGGCTTTTGCCCATTGGAACGACCTCAAAAACAAGCGAAAGGACGTCTTATGAGCGAGACCATTCAGCTCAAGGCACAGCCGCGCACAAGGACCGGCAAGGGGGCCGCCCGTGAAATGCGCCGCAATTCCATGGTGCCTGCCGTAATTTACGGCGACAACAAAGATCCCCTTACAGTCACCCTACCCTACAAAGATCTCTCGATCGAGATCAAAAAGGGCGGCTTCATGAACAAGATCACCGAACTCGATCTCGATGGCACCAAGCACCGCGTGCTGGCAAAAGCCGTTCAGACCGATCCGGTTCGCGATTTCTTCATTCACGTAGACTTTCTGCGTGTTGGCATAAACACCCGCGTCACAGTCGAAATTCCGGTCCACTACATCAACGAAGAGGAATGCCCGGGCATCCGCAGAGGCGGGGTACTCAATGTCGTGCGCTACACCCTCGAGGTGAACTGCCCGGCAAATTCTATTCCGGAAGCTTTCGAGATCGACCTTACCGGCCTCGAAATCGACGACGTGGTCCACGCTTCGGCCATCCAACTACCAGAAGACGTTCGCATGACCATTACTGACCGCGACCCGACAATGTGTTCCATCGCGGCGCCAACCCTTGCTCCTGCTGACGAGGAAGAGGAAGAAGGCGAAGAGGTCGCAGCGGATGAAGTGCCGACCGAGGCAGAGGAAGCTGCTGAAGAAGGCGGCGAAGAGTAACGCCAATCCGACAAGAACAGGCAGAGCCCCTCTTCCGGGCTCTGCCAATGCCGTAAATGGGATTGCCCCAGAAATGGCTCTTCTTGAAACGGTTCGCTGAGGAGTTCCGCCCATGCGCTTGATCGTCGGGCTCGGAAACCCGGGCGGCAAATACGCCGGGAACCGCCACAATATCGGCTTCATGGCAATCGATGCGATCGCAGACCGCGTGAATGCCGGCCCATGGAAAGCGAAATTCAAGGGCGAGCTTGCTGAAGCAACGATCGCCGGTGAAAAAACGTTCCTTCTGAAACCTCAGACCATGATGAACCTGTCAGGCGAAAGCGTTGGCGAGGCTGCGCGCTTCTACAAGATCGCATTCGACGACATCATTGTCTTTTACGACGAGCTTGATCTGGCTCCCGGAAAGGTCCGCACGAAACGAGGCGGTGGTTCCGGTGGACATAATGGGATCAAGTCGATCGACGCTCATTGCGGCACGAACTATTTGAAAGTTCGCCTGGGCATCGGCCATCCCGGCGACAAGAAACTTGTGACACCCCATGTGCTCGGCGATTTCGCCAAGGCCGACCGCGATTGGCTCGACCCGTTACTCCAAGCGATCGGCAAATATATCGGTCTGCTTGTGAAGGGCGAGGATTCGACCTTCATGAACCGGCTCGTCGCAGCGACCGGCGGCAAGGAGCAACCGACGGGCGAACCAAAAAAAACGAAAAAGCCTGCTAGCAAGGTCCAGAGCCATATCCACCAGGCCCGCCGGAATAAGCCGGCGGTCGAACCGCCAAAGACCGGCCCCATGGCAGAGATGCTGAAAAAACTGCTCGGCAAGGGCGAATAGAAAAAGCGTAGGAAAGGAAACCTCAAAGATGGGTTTTAAATGCGGCATCGTCGGCTTACCAAATGTCGGCAAGTCAACCCTGTTCAATGCGCTCACCAAGACCGCGGCGGCACAAGCCGCGAACTATCCGTTCTGCACCATCGAGCCGAATACCGGCGAAGTTGCCGTGCCCGATGCGAGACTCAAGAAAATTGCCGAAATAGCGGGATCGAAGGAGATCATCCCGACGCGGATATCTTTCGTCGATATCGCGGGCCTCGTCCGTGGCGCATCCAAAGGCGAAGGCCTGGGCAACCTGTTTCTCGCCAATATCCGCGAGGTCGATGCGATCGTCCATGTGCTCCGCTGTTTCGAAGACGATGACATTACCCATGTCGAGGGACGCATCGACCCGGTCGCCGATGCCGAAACTATCGAGACCGAACTGATGCTCGCCGATCTCGAAAGCCTTGAACGCCGTGTCGATCAGACGCGCAAAAAAGCGACCGGCAAGGACAAGGAGGCCATGACCATTCTGCCGGTCATGGAAGCAGCCCTTGCACTCCTGCAGGACGGAAAACCGGTGCGTCTGCTTCTCGAGGACATGGCTGCCGAGGATTTGAAAATCCTAAAGGCTTTGAACCTCTTGACGTCGAAACCCGTTCTCTACGTCTGCAATGTCGCAGAAGAAGACGCAGCGACCGGAAACGCCCAGTCCGAAGCAGTCGCGAAAATGGCTGCAGGACAAGGCGCCGAAACCGTCGTCATTTCAGCGGCCATTGAAGAAGAAATCGCCCAGATGCCGGATGAAGAACAGCCAGAATTCCTCGAGATGAATGGTCTGGCGGAATCCGGCCTCGACAAACTGATCGCCGCCGGCTACCGGCTGCTGAACCTGATTACTTTCTTTACCGCCGGACCGAAAGAAACGCGCGCGTGGACCGTCGCCGAAGGCTCGAAAGCGCCAAAGGCAGCAGGCGCCATTCACACAGATTTCGAACGCGGCTTCATTCGCGCACAGACCATCGCTTATGACGATTACATCGCGCTTGGCGGGGAAACCGCGGCCAAGGAAGCAGGAAAGGCACGCGATGAAGGCAAGGAATATGTCGTCAAAGACGGCGACGTTATGCTGTTCAAATTCAATACGTGACGTCTGTTTGTGGATCGGCAGGAGACGATCACGCACCGTTTCCGGCAGACCTGTAAGAATAAAAGCCTCTCAGGGTCTGCCATCCAGAGCCAAGCAAAAGGATAACGATCCCGACCCCGATGGCACTGAAGGCGCCAACGCTTGAAATTGGGATACCGATTTGCCCCGTGACGATCTAAAAAGGCAACGCCCAGTGAAATCAGGCCGACTGTCACGAAAGCCCCGCGGTCGATAATGATGCCGAAAAAATATCAGCAGGATCGCGATCCCGGTGACGGCGAGCGATTTTTCGAGCGTTTTGTCGCCGGAAAAAACGAACCCCTCACTGCCAAGCAGGGCAGCGAAGATGGCATAAAGCTGGGCCGGGGCTGCCGCCAGGTGAAGCCAGAACGCGACATCCGATCGTCTCGTGACACGGAGTCGGTCGGCGAGATCGAATTGCATCGCAAGCGAAAACAACGCGACCGCGAAAACCAGTCCCACAGCGCCATATAGGCGCGTATTCTGTTC
>JAHEHW010000203.1 GCA_024639745.1 Salaquimonas sp.
CGTTCAGGCTTCCCATGCCGCAGGCCGCTGCGGCATTGTCGCCTGCCCCACCCGCGACAACCACGTCTTCCTTAACGCCCCATTTCTTGGCCAGATCTCCTCGCAAAATTCCCGCTTTTTGGGACCCTTCCACCAAATAAGGCATCTGGTTCCGCCGCATGTGGCCTGCAGCAAGGAGCGTTTCCGACCAATCGCGCTTGCCCACATCGAGCCAGGAAGTACCGGCACTGTCGGACAAGTCGGCTACATATTCACCGATCAGGTAGAAATTCAAATAGCCGGCGGGCAACAAGACCTTGGCGATTTTCTTGAATCGTTCGGGTTCGTTTTTTCGCACCCATTCAAGTTTTGGTGCAGTGAAACCCGGGAAAACGATATTGCCGGATAGTTCACGAACCTGCTTGGCGGCATCTAGGCGGGCGGCCTCTTGATGGGATCGGGTGTCGTTCCACAGAATGCAGGGACGAAGCACATCGCCTTTTTCATCAAGCAGCGTTGCACCATGCATGTGACCGGCAATACCGATGCCTTTAAGGTCGGCAAATTCTGAATGCTTTGAGCCAAGCTCTTGAACCGCTCCTTCCAGCGCTGCAATCCAGTCTGCAGGATTCTGCTCCGACCAGCCGGTATCAGGATGCGATGCTTCGTAGTGACGCTCGGCAGAACCGAACGGCGTGCCCTCATCATCGACGAGTAGGGCCCTAAGGCCAGATGTGCCGAGATCGATCCCGAGATACATTTGCTATGCGGCGTTCAGGTAGCGGGCAAGAGCAGCGGCCATGCCTTCCCGATAGATAAGCTTAAGCCAGCTTGTGAATGCATTGACGAATACAGGCTGGTCCTTCAAATCTCCGTAAATATTAACCATTCCTAGCCATTCATGCGGAACTTCTCGCGCTTCCTTCGCAACGGTTGTCAATTTATCCCAGAATGGATCATTAGGCTCGATGACACTGCCATCCTCGCGGGTTCCTTCGCACATTCGCGCCCACGCAGCCTCGACCAAGCCAAGGCCAATGACGGGAGTGCCGGCCGCAAGACCATCCCGAACCGATGGCAGGATGAACCCCGGATGCCTGGAAGAGCCATCAAAGGAAATACGTCGCGTTGTGTCGATAATCTTCGGGTTCGAGAAACGTCTATCGATCAGTCCGACATAGCTTGCCGGCGTCATTCCCGGAACAGGGGCAACATGAGGCAATATTTCCTCATTCTCGACTTTCGCAAAGACTGCTCTGATTGTTTCGTGCGCCATTGTTTCCGAAACGGTATCGATCCCCATAACCTCGGCGATGTTGCCTATGACCTGATGCCCACCATTGAGTATGCGGATTTTCATCTTCTCGTAGTCGTGCACATGATCGGAGAAAGTCGCTCCGACTTTGTTCCAATCCGGACGGCCTGCGCAGAAATCATCTTCGATGACCCATTGCCGGAAATTTTCATGGGTCACCGGAAAGGCATCATCGATACCGAATTCATGGACTAGCGCGAATTCCTTCGGACCGGTTGCCGGTACGATGCAGTCGACCATTGAATTAGGGAAACTGCATTTGTCATCTATCCAGTCTGCAAGTTCGGGATCGCTAAAGCGTGCCAGTGACACAACGGTTTGACGCAGGATCGCACCATTGCCCTGAAGGTTATCGCAGCTTTGACAGGTAAATGGGCCCAGTCCCCGGTCAAACCGCAGTTTCAGTGCCGCAACGATAGCGCCGAATGCCGTTTTGGGTCGCTCCGGGTTTTCAGCATCATGCCGTATATCTGGATGCGTCTCATCAAATTGTTTCGATACGGGATCGATGTAATAACCGCCTTCGGTAACCGTCATCGCTACGATGCGAATCCCAGGGTCTGCCATTTTCTTGATAAGCGGCCGGTTTCCCTCCTCAACCGGTATGTAATCAATCATCGAGCCAACGACCTCAGCAGACATGCCCGCCGGATCAAGCTCGATCAGGGTTGTCAGATAATCCTGAGCTGAAAGCTTCTTGCGCACCGATTCATCATACGGCCTCACACCGGCGCCGATGATTGCCCAATCATGAGCCAGACCCTGCTGCATCAATCTGTGCAGATACCAGGATTGGTGCGCCCGGTGAAAATTGCCGACTCCGATATGAACAATGCCCGGAGTAAGTCCGAAGCGGTCATAGGTAGGCCGGAGAACCGCTTCGGGGATCTGGCCAAGATTTTCGTTCGACAGTTTCGTCAGCTCATCCATTGGCCACCATCGACATTGTAGCACTGCGATACGATGTAATCAGACTCATCACTCGCAAGGAAAATTGCCATACCGGTTAGGTCTTCAGCCTTGCCCATGCGGCCATATGGAACGGCTTCACCTACTTCACGCTTTTTCTGACCCGGCGCCTTGCTTTCGTATTTGGCGAAAAAGGCATCAACGCCATCCCAATGTTCGCCATCCACAACACCCGGCGCAATCGCATTTACGTTTATACCGTGTTCTATCAGGTTAAGACCGGCCGATTGGGTCAGGCTGATAACCGCCGCCTTTGTCGCACAATAGACGGCGACCAGCGGCTCTCCGCGACGGCCTGCCTGGCTTGCCATATTGATAATCTTACCACCTCCGCCACGCTCGATCATATGCCGCGCAACTGCCTGCAAGGTGAAGAGCGTGCCGCCGACATTGATGTCGAAGACTCGCGCATAATCTTCATGGGAAATCTCTATGATTGGCGCAGCAGTAAAAATCGCTGCATTATTGATCAGGATATCGATCCGTCCCAGCTTTCGAACCGTTTCGGTGATGCCACTGTCGATGCTTTCCTGTCGGGTGACATCCATTTCGACCGCTATCGTCCGATTGTTGCCAAGCAATTCTGCGGAAGCGCGTGCGCGCTCAATATCTATATCGGCAATGGCAACTTGCGCCCCTTCCCGAACATAGGCTTCCGCGAAAGCGAAGCCGATCCCGCGTGCAGCTCCCGTTATAAGCGCGCATTTATCCTGCAGTCGCTTCATGAAATCCGCTGGCCTTCGGCGTTGAAGCGATGGATCAGATCTTCGTCCGGAGACATGTAGATCATGTCACCATGATGAAGGTCGACTTCGCCACCCGCGCGCACCGTGATTGGTTCCTCGACCCCATCCATATGGACGTGGAAGAACGTATCCGAGCCGAGATGTTCTGAAACGCCGACCTTACCCTTCCAGGCTCCGCTTTCTGTCGAAACGGAAATATGCTCAGGGCGAACTCCGATCGTGTGAGCACTCTGCTTTTCCGCCTCGGGGCCGGTAAGGAAATTCATTTTTGGCGAACCGATAAAGCCTGCAACGAAGAGGTTTCGTGGTTGTTTGTAGAGTTCAAGCGGCGAACCGACCTGCTCGATATGGCCAGCCCGCAAGACAACGATCTTATCAGCCATGGTCATGGCTTCCACCTGATCGTGGGTCACATAAATCATTGTCGTGGCGAGACGTTTGTGCAGCTCGCTGATTTCGAGACGCATGCCAACGCGAAGAGCCGCATCGAGGTTCGAGAGTGGTTCGTCGAAAAGAAAAGCAGCGGGCTCGCGAACAATCGCCCGCCCGATTGCTACGCGCTGGCGCTGCCCCCCTGAGAGTTGGCCCGGCCTACGATCCATGTAGTCGGTCAGGTTCAATGCCTTCGCGGCGGACTCTATCCGACGCTTCTGCTCGTCTTCCGGCACGCCAGCCATTTTCAGCGGAAAGGCGATATTCTTGCGGACAGACATATGCGGGTACAGCGCATAGGACTGAAATACCATTGCAAGGCCCCGTTTTGCCGGCGGTATATTGGTCGCGTCCTGGCCGTCAATCCTGATCTGGCCAGAAGTCACGTCTTCAAGGCCGGCGATGAGCCGCAACAGGGTAGACTTGCCACAGCCGGATGGCCCAACGAAGACAACGAATTCGCCGTCTTCGATTTCGAGGTCCAGCGGCGGGATGACATTCACGTCGCCGAAGTTCTTCGTCACCTTTTCGAGTACAATGCGTCCCATATTTGCCTCACTTAACGGCGCCGAAGGTGAGCCCTCGGACGAGTTGTTTCTGGCTAAACCAGCCCAGGATCAGGATAGGCGCGATGGCCATTGTCGAAGCCGCGCTCAGTTTTGCGTAAAATAGCCCTTCAGGACTTGAATAGCTTGCGATGAAAGCCGTCAGCGGTGCGGCTTGTGCCGCTGTCAGGTTAAGCGTCCAGAAAGCCTCGTTCCATGCAAGGATGAAGTTCAACAAGATTGTCGAAGCGATCCCGGGGATCGCCATGGGCGTCAGGACATACAGAATTTCAGACTTCAGGCTTGCTCCATCCATTCGCGCCGCTTCGAGAATATCAACCGGTATCTCACGAAAATAGGTGTAGAGCATCCAAACGATGATCGGCAGGTTGATCAGCATCATAACAACGACAAGCCCAATCCGGGAATCGAGAAGCCCGAGTTCGATAAAAATCAGGTAAATTGGATAGAGCACACCGACTGCCGGCAGCATTTTCGTCGAGAGCATCCACAACAGAATGTCCTTCGTTCGCTTCGAGGGCACGAATGCCATCGACCATGCGGCTGGGACTGCGATGATGATTCCCAGGATGGTAGATCCACCGGCGATGATGATCGAATTCCAGAGGAAGCGCAGGTAATCTGAACGCTCCTGAACAACCCCGTAATTCTCAAGCGTCCAGTCGAAGAAAAGGAATATTGGCGGGTCCGAAATAGCCTGCGCTTCGGTTTTGAAACTTGTCAGGATCGTCCAGAGGATTGGGAAAAAGATAAGCAGCCCGATAACCCAGGCGATCACCG
>JAHEHW010000204.1 GCA_024639745.1 Salaquimonas sp.
AAACCATCTTCGACCAAAACATCCTCGGGGGCATGTGTGCCCGTGTCTGCCCCACGGAGACACTTTGCGAACAAGCTTGCGTAAGGGAGACCGCCGAAGGCAAACCAGTCAAAATTGGGCAGCTTCAGCGTTTCGCGACGGATGCTGCAATGGACAACAATCTTCAATTTTACGAGCGTGCCCCCAAAACCGGCAAGCGTGTGGCAGTTATCGGGGCAGGCCCGGCCGGACTTGCCTGCGCTCATCGTCTTGCAATGAAGGGCCATGACGTCACTATGCTCGAACAGCACCCCAAACCAGGTGGCCTCAATGAATACGGCATCGCCGCCTACAAGACGGTCGATGGCTTTGCTCAAGCAGAAGTCGATTATATCCTCTCAATCGGCGGCATCGATATCCGTTACGACCAGGGCATGGGCCAAGCGTACTACTTGGCCAACCTGCAACAGGAATATGATGCTGTTTTCATCGGGGCAGGACTTTCCAACGTGCACCAGGCCGGCATGGAAGGCGTTGATGCGGACGGTGTATGCGATGCCGTGGAATTCATCGCCTCGCTGCGGCAGGCAGGCGCACTATCCCACGTGCCGGTCGGTCGCCGCGTCGTCGTCATAGGCGGCGGGATGACTGCAATCGACGCTGCAACGCAGGCAAAACTGCTCGGCGCAGAAGAGGTCACGATCTGCTACCGCCGCGGCAAGGAACAGATGAATGCGTCGGAATACGAGCAGGAGCTGGCGGCTGCGAACGGCGTTCTGATCCGGCACTGGCTGCAGCCCGTGCGCGTGATTACGGACAGCGGCAGAGCAAGCGCGATCGAGCTGGAATATACGCAGACGGATGGCAGCCGGCTCGAAGGCACCGGCGAAACCGTAACGCTGCCTGCGGACCAGATCATGCTGGCGATTGGCCAAACGCTCGATAAAGGTTCGCTGAATGGATCGAGTGACGGTTTGCGCATGAGCCGCAACCGGATCGAAACCGACCAACATGGCAGGACATCGATCGAGGGTGTCTGGGCCGGAGGCGACTGCACCGATCACGGCGAAAACCTGACCGTGACGGCGGTAGCGCAGGGACGGGATGCTGCCGAGAGCATCGATCAATATTTGCAGTCAGTTTGAACGAACAGCACGGTTAGGAGGACGAGAATGGCCGATATCCGAAACGACTTCGTTGGCATCAAATCACCTAATCCGTTCTGGCTGGCCTCCGCACCGCCGACAGATAAGGCCTACAATATCGAACGCGCCTTCAAGGCAGGCTGGGGAGGCGTGGTCTGGAAAACGCTCGGTGAGGAAGGACCGCCGATCGTCAATGTGAACGGCCCGCGCTATGGCGCGATCTGGGGGGGCGATCGCCGCCTGCTAGGCCTTAATAATATCGAACTCATTACCGATCGGGATCTCTACCTGAACCTGCGCGAGATCAAACAGATCAAGAAGGATTGGCCGGACCGCGCGGTCGTCGTTTCGCTGATGGTGCCCTGCGAGGAGCAGGCGTGGAAGGCGATCCTGCCGCTTGTCGAGGAAACCGGGGCAGATGGCATTGAACTGAATTTCGGTTGCCCGCACGGGATGAGCGAGCGCGGAATGGGGTCGGCCGTAGGCCAGGTTCCCGAATATATCGAAATGGTCACCCGCTGGTGCAAGGCGAACACCCGCATGCCGATTATCGTCAAGCTGACTCCGAACATCACGGATATCCGCTACCCGGCGCGCGCCGCCCATGCCGGTGGTGCCGATGCGGTATCGCTCATCAATACGGTATCCTCGATTACTTCGGTCAATCTGGATACATTTTCGCCCGAACCCTCGATCGACGGCAAGGGCTCCCATGGAGGCTATTGCGGTCCGGCGGTGAAGCCGATCGCCCTCAATATGGTTGCAGAAATTGCGCGTGATCCGGAAACGTCCGACCTGCCAATTTCTGGGATCGGCGGCGTTACGACGTGGAGAGATGCCGCGGAATTCATGGTGCTTGGCGCGGGAAACGTCCAGGTCTGCACCGCCGCGATGACCTATGGCTTCAGGATCGTTCAGGAAATGATCTCCGGCCTCGAAGCATGGATGGATACGAAGGGGCATGACAATCTCGACGCCATAACCGCGCGCGCGGTGCCCAATGTCACCGACTGGCAGTATCTCAATCTCAACTACGTCACCAAGGCGAGGATTAACCAGGACCTGTGCATCAAATGCGGCCGCTGTCATATTGCCTGCGAGGACACGTCTCACCAGGCGATCACGCACATGGTCAATGGCGCGCGGCATTTCGAAGTGATCGATAAAGAATGCGTCGGCTGCAATCTTTGCGTCAATGTCTGCCCGGTGGAGGACTGCATCACCATGGAGCAACTCTCACCTGGAACGGTAGATAAAAGAACCGGTAAGCCAGTCGAGGAAAAATATGGCAACTGGACGGAGCATCCGAACAATCCGTCCAAGGTCGCCGCCGAGTAGAATTACTCCCTCCCGGAGGTGGCGTTGCCGGCGCGTATCATACGGCAACGCCACATTTTCAAAATCGGAATACCATCTTTGGAAACGCGCCATCCGAAAATGCGACCGGGCAAACATTCGGGAGAATCGGCGCCAAGCCCTTGCAGCCAAATCCCCATAGGCTAGACCGCAATGCCCCATTGGCGTCCGGAAGGGAGCATTCGATTGAAGCCCCCAGGCGAACCCACCAATGCTTGCATGGCAACCGGTATAGATAAATTGCTCGGCCATCTCGCGATGCTCCTTTTCGCGGCGCTAATCGCGGGCTCATTTTCTTTTGGTAGCATGGCTGCCCCGTTCATCGACCCCGCGGCGCTCAATGCGATCCGGTTCTTTTTCGCCAGTATCCTGATGGACATGATAGCCGTAGCCGTGTACGGGGAACCGCTGCGCTTCCCGGCAGCACCTTGGCGGTTCGTCATCCTCGGCTTTCTCATGGCCGTATATTTCGTTCTGATGTTCGTGGCACTCCGGATCGCAAGTCCTGTCCCAACGGGAGCCGTCTTCACACTTATCCCGCTGATGAGCGCCGCCTTCGGGTGGCTGTTTCTGCGTCAGCGAACGGCGCCTATCGTTTTGTTCAGCCTCGTCGTTGCAGCGGCGGGCGCAATTTGGGTGATCTTCCACGGGCGCATCGCGGCGATTCTGGCATTCAATATAGGAACTGGAGAAGCGATCTATCTGGTCGGCTGTGCCGCCCACGCAGCCTATGTGCCGCTGGTGCGGAAATTCCGGCGAGCAGAGCCGTTGGTTCTTTTCACCTACCATACCTTATCGGCCACCTTTTTATGGATCGCGCTTTGGGGAGCTCCTGCCATCCTAGCCACGAACTGGCTAGCGCTGCCGAGGATCGTTTGGTTTGCCATCGGCTATCTTTTTATTTTCACTACAGGACTGACCTTTTTTCTAGTGCAGTTTGCGGCCGTGCGCCTGCCCTCTTCCAAGGTTTTGTCTTATGGCTATCTGACGCCCGCCTTCATAATCGTTCCCGAAGGATTGCTCGGGCATGGATGGGCGGCGCCCACCATCTTCACGGGTGCAGTGGGAACGGCCATAGCGCTGCTCGTCATGGCGCTTGCGAGTGATAGCTGGCGTTTTGTCCGGGGCGAATTCAACCTGCATCGGGTTTGAGCCCGTGGACGAAAAGCTGATCGAGAAAACGCGCCGCATCCTCGAAACGACCATCGCCCGAGCGCTCCTTGCCCAGGACCGCCCGCACCTGAACATCGAAATCCGCATAGTGCTGTGTTGTCGCCCAGATGGCGAAAATCATGTGATAGGGATCGACTTTCGCCAGCTTGCCCGCTTTGATCCAGGTATTGATGACGGCGGCTTTCTCATCCACCAATTTTTTCAGATTGTTCAGTTCTTCCGAGATGCGCGGCGCGCCCTGCAGGATTTCATTGGCGAACAGGCGGGATTCACGCGGATAGTCGCGGGCCATTTCCAATTTGCGGCGAATATAGCTCTGGATTTCCGGAAGCGGGTCGCCTGCCGCATCGAGCTCGCGCAGGGGGTCGAGCCAGGTGTCCAGAATTCGATCGATCAGGACACGATGCACGGCTTCTTTTGCGGGGAAGTAGTAGAGCAGGTTTGGCTTCGACATACCCGCCTCTTCGGCGATCTGATCGATGGTCGAGCCACGGAACCCGTGCTTCGAAAACACCTCCAGCGCCGCTTCGAGGATAGCCTCTTCCTTTTCCTGTTGGATGCGCGTGCGCCGCTTGGTCTGGGAGGCTCTTGCGGTGTCCAATGATCCGGTCTCCAAATGGTTTGTCAGCAATGATTACGATCGCCCGGGAAGGCTTGGAAAAAACACGGTCAAATGGCATTTTCTCCCTTGAGTGTCTATCCGGAAACTGTAATCTTGACCAAGCGGTCAATTTTTGACCTGCCGGATTTCCGCTGGTTTGCAAGAGCGCGGCACAATCAAAACGCCGTTCCCGTGTTTTGGAGAAAGCAATGTCGGCAAGTCTGCCTTTGATAGAAAACGCCATAGTCGGCAAAAGGGTCGCATCGGGGTCAGAAAAGCGGCAGCCGGTATTCAATCCCGCAACCGGCGAAGAATCTGCAATCCTGCCGCTATCGACGGTGGATGAAGTCAATCAGGCGGTTGCCAATGCCAAGGCCGCTCAACCAGAGTGGGGCAAGACGCCGCCTCTCAAACGCGCACGCTATCTTTTCAAATTCAAGGAGTTGCTCGACCGTCATGCCGACGATCTCGCGCGGGAGATCTCCAAAGAACACGG
>JAHEHW010000205.1 GCA_024639745.1 Salaquimonas sp.
TTTGGCTCACAGATAGGGAAAGGACGGTTATCAGTAGATGGTGCGAAGATGGTTATGGGAACGCGATCGAGGCCCAAGGCCAAAAACAGTTGAATTCCCAAAACGAACCCAATTTTATTTAATAAAATCAATAAGATTTAAAATCAAACAAATGACCTTGGAGAGTATTGAAGTAGTTTGAAGCGGTGCTCATGAGACAATAAGGTTTTGCCGACCAACATCGCCACACGTGCAAAAACCTGCCGCCCTGCCAACAAAAATTACGACGAATGGCTTGCGCAACAGAGACTAGCTGCTCTGCCTGATAAGCTGGGCTTGTAATAGGTCGCCTTTCGAATATCGAATATATTGTGTTGCTTGAGAATGCCTGTCCAAGATGGAAGAGGCTACCTGCAATGAGCATCGCAAACACCATCCTCCATGCAATCAGGGAGTTTGCAGTTAAGAGTGTAAGGTATTGTGCTGGGTGAAAACACGGCGCTCCATCTCAGCCCCACTACTGGAAATGCTGACCGAGTTTCAATCCCCTATTAATCCGTCAGGATCAAACGGTCACCGCGGATTTCAAAGCCCCAGAGGGTTTCCAAATACGTCATCCCGAGCAAAGATCGAGACAGATCCCCACGCCTGGCTACAAGCGCCTGGACATTGTCGCGGCGGATATTCCCGATATCGATAGCGGCGATAGTTGCGGGGGCTGCGGTCGTTCTGCCATTCGCCGTATCGATCGGGATACGATAATCGAGGCTTTGGGTATCAATCCCAATTCTTTCAGCATCGTTGTAGGTAAGGACGACCGCGTTGGCCCCAGTATCGACAACGAATGCGACCGATGTGCCGTTAACATCTGCGGAGACCTCGAAATGTCTGTCAGGCGTCCGGGTGACCATTGCCTGCTGGCGTCCATCAGCGCTCAGGCTTGAAACTGGTGATCCCGAGATAAGGCCTCCTGTGAGTCGGGAACCGATATCCTGCAGTTCGTAGCGATAGACATAGCCGGTCATCAAAAACAGGATGACTCCGATCCATATCGCCGCATTTCTCGCCGCCGCGCCCAGGCTGCCGGTCCGAGGCAATACGGCTGCGGCAACCACAGCGCCCCATACCGAAAGGTAAAATGCCGATGCGAACCGGTCGTTTTGAATTCCCAGGATAGAGCCCTGATCGTGATTGACGATGAGAAGGATCAGCGCCGCACCAAGTAGACCGAGGATTATCCAGAGCGCGCGCAAAGGCGTCAGCTTCCCAACGAATTTTTCGAACCGGCCGCTTCTGCCGATTTTGCCATGCTTTGGCGTCGGGTCTCGCGCCGCGGTCGGGTTTCCACCGTCTCGAGGCGTTCCGGCAATTCGTCCATGATCGCGCGCCGCTCTTCACTCGAATAGGTCATCCAGCTACCTATTTCATCACAGGTTCGACCGCAGCCAAAACAGTAGCCGCTTTTCATGTCGATTGAGCAGATAAGGATACAGGGAGATTCGATCGTCATTGGGGGCCGTTCTTTTCTCCAGGCACTCAGCCTTTGGCGTCAGGATGGCAGATTCCAAGGTGCTTCCGCAAGCCTGCCTGCGACAGATGAGGCGTTACCGGGATGTTGCCTTGCCGAACACTTGTGATGTGTTAAGACGCGGCGCGGTCAAGAGGGTCAGACGTCCCGCGAAGATTGACCTTAAATGCTCAAAGGTAAGCCAACAAACGGGGTATTCATGCTTTCGGGACTTCCGTTCGATGACATCAGAGAATTGGCTGCCGGTTTGCCCGGCGCTGACGAGGGAGTTGAAAATCATGAGCGGGAACAAAGCCGCCTGCTGGCGGCAGCTTTCGGCTTACCAGCCTGTCATGAAGAAGTGATTGCCTGGCTGGCCACCTGGAGCGGACGTACGCCGTCGATAAATCGACCGATGATATGTCTTTTCGCCGGAACTCACTCGGTCCTGAAAGATAATGCACCGGCAGGAGAGTCGACGCTCGACAGGGTGACCCGGATGGCTGCGGGGCGCGCCCCCGTCAATCAGGCCAGTGCGGCAAGCGATCTGGGATTGAAGGTATTCGATCTGGCTCTATCCCTGCCGGTAGGCGATATCACGGTTGAAGATGCGCTTGACGAGAAATCTTCCGCGGCAACGATCGGCTTCGGAATGGAGGCGGTGTCCGGTGGCGTCGATCTGCTCGGACTGACCGCGTTCGGACGACATGCGCAGATCGGGAATGCAACCATCGCGCATCTGCTCACTGGGGAGGAAATCGATGCTTTCCTTCCGAAGGAGTGCAGCGATGAAATCCGAAAGCTTTGCGCCTCGGCAATCGAACGAAATTTCGGGCTGCAGGATCAGCCGCTTGAACTGTTGCGGCGTCTCGGCGGAAGAGAGCATTCTGCCCTGATGGGTGCGATTCTTGCTGCCCGCACGCAACATGTGCCGGTGGTGATCGATGGGTTTTCTGCAATCTGTGTTGCAGCCTTGCTTGAGCGTCTGGCGGTCGGCAGTTGTGGCCATTGTCGACTTGCTTGCCATCCTACTAATCCTGGCGCTGCGGCGTTGGCAGAGATGATCGGCCTCACACCGATTTTAACACCGCAGAGTTCGTCTGCCTTATACGAAGACGGAACCGGTGCGGCTCTCGCAATCGGCCAGGCTAAGGCGTTGGCCATGATCCATACAGGAAGTCAGATTGACGTCTGATTTCCGATTTCTGATGACGGCGTGGTGGCGCGGCTTGACCCGGTCTCGCTTTACCGCAGTGCCACGAGCTGCCTCTAGGAAGCGATCTTTTGTCCGGCTTTCGGATCTGGCCGGCGGACATCGGCTTTGCCGGAAATATCCAGAACCCTTGAACGCGGGAAGGTAGCGATGACGACCGTTCCTTCGCGCAATTTCGATTTAAGTTCGAATTTGCCATTGTGCATATGCATCAGGGCCTGAACGATCGGCAGGCCTAGGCCGGAGCCTTGCTCCGCGCTCTTGATGGCAATCGATCCTTGACCGAAGGAGGATAGAACGACCGGTATCTCTTCCTCGGGTATGCCTGGTCCATTGTCCTGGATCGAGAGATACTGGCCGCCACGACTGGTCCAGCCGACGCGGATCAGTATCCGACCATTGGCAGGCGTGAATTTTAAAGCGTTTGACAACAGATTGAGCGTGATCTGACGCACGGCTTTCTCATCGGCCCAGATCGGCGGCAGGTTGGACTCGGCCTGCATGTTAATAGAAACGCCCTTGGTCTTGGCGCGCAATTCCACCATGTGGCGAGCGTCATCAACGACATTTGCCAGACTAATGGCTTCCTCATTCAATTCGTGCCGACCGGCCTCGATGCGCGACAGATCGAGTATCTCATTAATGACGTTCAAAAGATGTGTGCCGGAATCGTGGATATCCTTCACGTAACTCTTGTAGGTATCGTTGCCGAGCGGTCCGAGCACCTCGCTTTTCATCACTTCCGAGAAACCGAGGATGGCATTGAGCGGAGTGCGCAACTCATGGCTCATCGTGGCTAGGAATCGTGATTTGGCCAAGTTTGCTTCTTCAGCACGGCGGCGGGCCTCTTCGGAAATCGACTTGGCGGTCGCGAGTTCCGCGATGAGCTCTTCCCGTTCGGCATGATATTTCAGGTTCGCCGTCAGGGATGTGCGATATTGTTCGGCGACGAAATAGAAGAATACCTGTGATGTGATGAGAATTGCGCCCATAATCGCATTCGCTGGCTGATAGGTCAGCAGCATCAACAGCGCGAAGATGATGGTTGGCGGAGCAGACGTCAGCAAAAGAGCCGATCCAATGCCGTAGGACAGCATCATCGTTACCGCCTGGAAAACGAGCATTATCGAGAATTTCACGATCACGAAAGTGGAGCCGTATCCACAGGTCGAGCAATCGTAAAACGCAAAGAGCGACCAACTGGCGGCGATCAATATCTGCGAGGTGACGAATTGAAACCGCCAGTGCTTCAGGTCAATCTCGTCATCGTTCGTCCTCAGAAAGAGCAGGCTTCGGACATAGAGAAGCCCGTAGGACAAGAGGGTCGTTGCCAACCAGAAAAGCGCCAGCGTGTAGCTGATCCACTGGGCAAGACCGAAGGCGATCACCAACAGGAACAGGGGCAGGGCAATACGAGCGCCGACATGGCTTTTGGCATAGGAATGCAACCGTTCGATTTCGTATTCGATCGGTCTAACCATCTTGCCGGCCACTTCCAACCGGACCGAGCGAACCATATCCGAAGCGGGTGATTTCTTCCGCCGGCGGTCCACGATGATCTTGTCAGGGCTTGTAGGTTGCCTGCGTTCCATCTACCAAGCTGCGCGTTTAGGCAATAGATGCAAGGCTGGGTGAGCGGGTACACCTCCATCGATTGCGCATTACTACGTCTGAAAGGTTAAGGAGGATTGGTTAATTTCTTGTTTAGATTCGATCCTCAAGCCTGCAAGGATGCGCGGTTATGAGAAGACGCAGCAGGAGTCGCTCGAGTCGCTTCAGTAACCAGCTTATCGCCTTGTTTTTCATGCTGCTTCTCACTTTCGCGGTGGGCTATCTCTCGCGTTTCCTGAGCGAGCCGGTTGCCGGTCCGTTTCGCGCACAAGACGGGGATAGTCTTCTTTCCGCCAGCGGCCAATCGCTGCGGCTGGAGGGTGTCGATGCCCCGGAGTACCGACAGATGTGTGATCGTGGCGGTGTCTCATACCCTTGCGGAAGGGAGGCTGCAGCGCAATTGCCACGGTTGGTCCGCGGTGCGGGGGTCGAA
>JAHEHW010000206.1 GCA_024639745.1 Salaquimonas sp.
GTGAAACGGCTCAGGATGCGGCCCGCAAGGAATTGATGGAAGAAGCTGCAATCGAAACCCTAGGTGAATTCGAACTGGCAGGTTTTTACGCCAATCGGCAGGCATCGCCTCGCGATCATGTGGTGTTGTTCAAGCTTCGTGAATGGCGTCAGGAAAAACCGTTCAAGCCAACCCGCGAGATTCTGGAGGCGCAATTTTTCGGACTGGACAATCTGCCATCGGATATCGCGAAGTCGACAAGAAGGAGGCTCGCCGAATTGGTCGACGGTGAGCCCCAATCTTTCTTTTGGTAGGATTTTTTACGCGGCAACTAGCTTCTGGCGATCGTGCGGCGCATCGTAGTCCAGTTCCGGTCCCAAGGGGACGATGCCGGATGGGTTCACCGTTCCGTGGCTCTCATAATAGTGCCGCTTGATGTGTTCGAGATTGACCGTCTCCGAGATGCCGGGCATCTGATAGATTTCGCGCATGTAGTTCGATAGATTGTGGTAGTCGGCGATGCGGCGTAAATTGCACTTGAAGTGTCCGACATAGACCGGGTCGAACCGGATCAGCGTAACGAAGAAGCGGATATCGGCCTCCGTGAAGCGATCTCCGGCAAGATAGCGCTGCTGGCCGAGATGGTCTTCCATGTCGTCCAGCGTTTCGAAAAGTTCGCGAAACGCCGTCTCATAAGGATCCTGCTCGGTTGCGAAGCCGCATTTGTAAACGCCGTTGTTGACCGTGTGGTAGATCCGCTCGTTGACTGTGTCGATCTGTTTTCTTAGATGCTCCGGGTAGTAATCGCCTGATCGCGCGCCGACCTTGTCGAAGGCGCTATTGAACATGCGAATGATCTCAGCCGATTCATTCGAGACGATTGTGTTGCGTTTCTTATCCCAAAGAACCGGTACGGTCACCCGGCCAGTCATTTCCGGGTCCGCACGCGTGTAAATCTCGTGTAGTTTATCGGCATTGAACAAAGAGTCCCGGATCGCGCCATCGCGATCTGAAAACTCCCAGCCATTCTCTCCCATGTACCAATCGACAACGGAGATCGGTATCGTATCCTCGAGGCCCTTGAGCTTTCGCATGATCAAGGTGCGGTTGGCCCAGGGACAGGCGTAGGAAACATACAAATGGTAGCGGTCGGGCTCTGCCTTGAAGCCACCTTCACCGTATGGACCAGGCTGGCCATCTGGCGTTACCCAATTTCTGAATTCAGATTCTGAACGTTTGAACGCGCCACCGGTCGATTCGGTATCATACCACTTGTCATGCCATTTGCCGTCAATCAGCAGCCCCATAACCATGCCCTTTATAAATACGTGTTTCTGACTGCTTCATATCTATGCGTTATCGCGGCGCGTTAAACCGTCATTAGGGTGAACGGTGCGTTCAACGAGGGGAACTGCCCTGCGAGGCGCGTGCGATTACCGGTGGACCGCTGCACATCTTCGTGCTAACTGCGGCACCGTTGGAGTGATCTTATGCCTATTGCGATGCGACGACGAAACCTGAACCGCCCGGCGGAAAGCA
The DNA here is from genome assembly GCA_024639745.1 of Salaquimonas sp. Classification (GTDB taxonomy): domain Bacteria; phylum Pseudomonadota; class Alphaproteobacteria; order Rhizobiales; family Rhizobiaceae; genus Salaquimonas. The sequence continues at coordinate 1,519 of JAHEHW010000206.1, forward strand.
CCCGCCGGCTTCCGCGCGCGTCGGCCTGACAACAACCCGTGTGCCGACGATCCTTTCGCCGCGTACATAGGTTTAAATCATGCACTCACCATCACTATTGCCTTCCATTATCATCCGGCCTGAAACACCGGCAGATGAGCCTGCCATCGAAATACTCGGTAAGAATACCTTCGGGCCCGGCCGTTTTGCGCGTGCCGCTTTTCGGTTGCGGGAAGGTGTTGCCAGTGACCCGAAGCTTTCTTTCGTCGCGGAAATCAATGGACGCATCGGCGGTTCGGTGAAGCTCACGCATGTCGTGATCGGCGATAAGAGGGCGCTGTTGCTTGGCCCGCTCATGATCGATCCAGCCCATCGCAATATGGGCATTGGAAGGGAGTTGATGAACCGCTCGATCCTCGAAGCGCGTTTGCAGGGACATCGCTATATCGTGCTTGTCGGGGATTTCGCCTATTATGGACCGTTCGGTTTCGACAGGATCGAGTCCGGAAAGATCCGGTTTCCCGGCCCTGCCGATCCCGCCCGAATACTCGGATGCGAACTGGCAAAGGGAGCAGGCGAAGGATATTCGGGCATCGTCCGCAGGAATTATTGAACGCAGTAGTTGGTTTCGTCAGCGGCCTTCGCGTGTCCACATCGCAACAAAAGCAAACAGAAGCAATGCAAGACCGATCAGCCCTGAAAAGAGACTTATTCGATTGATGCCTTTCAAAACGGATGCCTGGTTGTTCTGAAAGCCGATCCAACCGTTGCCGGCTGCCTGAGCCCCCGGCCGCACCGGTAATATGCGCGGAATATCGGCTGCGTCCGCGCCCAAGCGGATTGCGGTTCCGCCTGACGCTACGAGCATCGGTGCCAGTTTTTCGGGGGTGCTGACCACATCAGCGAATTCACGCGGATTGGGCGGTCCGACATGAACGAGCGCATCGAGATCGCCATTCGCAACCCGGTAGAGTCCGAGTTCCGGATCGTCGATCGTAGCGGAGTAGATGCCGGCTTCTTCTGGTTCTAGCGGGACATTAACGGTCTGGCCTGTCGGCGAACGGACATCCGCAGACCCGGGCGATCCGCCTAGGGTTTGCCGTCGGATTGTCAGGGAATTCCCGTCGCTTTCGGCGACCAGGCGCTCTTCTTCCAGTTCCGGTTCCTTCATGAGCCAATGAGCCATTCGGCGGAGCATCTGGACATGGGGACCACCGCCTTCGAAACCGCGCGCCCATAGCCAGGCGTGATCGGACAAGAGAAGCGCAACGCGCCCCTCATCGAAGCGTTGAAGCACAAGGAGCGGTTGTTCGCTGCCATCCTGCATCACCACTTCACCGGTCGTGTCCTGAACGCCAATCAGCCGGAACCATCTTGACCAGTCCGGATCATCTGTCGCGCCACCGTCAAGATCGCGGGTGACCGGGTGCATTCTTCCGGTCTCCGAGATCAGCGGTTTGTATGGAATCTCGTCGATTGAGCCGCTTGGCAGGGCGGGTAACACGTCCGAAAGCGGTGTCGCGGCAATGCTGCCGTCCTGGCCGAACTCGGGTCCGGCGGCGACCAGAACCGCGCCGCCATCCCGCACATAGCGAGCGATGTTATCGAAATAGAGGATCGGCAGGACACCACGCCGCGAATAGCGATCGAAAATGATCAGATCGAATTCGTCGATTTTTTCGACGAACAGCTCACGTGTTGGAAATGCAATAAGAGACAACTGACTGATCGGCGTCCCGTCCTGTTTTTCCGGCGGGCGAAGAATTGTGAAATGGACCAGATCGACACTCGCATCCGACTTCAAAAGATTGCGCCAGGTTCGTTCGCCTGCATGCGGTTCACCGGAAACGAGAAGCACCCGCAGGTTCTCCCGTATCCCGTTCATCACGTGGAAGACCCGGTTATTGGTGTCGGTCAGTTCTTCCGGGTGGGTCTCCACCCGCAGTTCAATTATGTTCTTGCCGCCATGCGCTACTTCGTCGGCAAAGGTGAAAACGTCTCCTGGTAAGACCTCTTCCACGGTTACGAGCTCTCCGTCGAGGTATACGGAAACCGCAACGGGCTGATTGCCGGGAAAACCGGTTTCTTCAACCCGGTAGCGGATTTCGTAAGGCTCCCCGACGACTCCGTACCGGGGCGCTTCCGATATGACGATTCTGCGGTCGCGCTCGTCGTCGCTTCCGGTGATCAGCGCGTGGATCGGCGCGTTGATCCCGGTATTCGCCCCGCCCAAAGGTATGTCGTGGACCTGACCGTCGGTGATCATAACAGCGCCGGCGAAACGGTCTGCCGGAATATCCTTGATGCCTGATTCAAGCGCCTTGAACAGGGCCGTAGACACATCGGTTGTCGATGATATCTGGTCGCCTGCCGTGATTTCGCGGACTTCGAAAGCGTCGAGCTGAGCAAGGCGTGACATGATTGCCGATCGGGCTGATGCGGTTTGTTCGCTGCGTCCGTCGAGCTTCTGGCTGGCGCTTTCATCCGAGACAACAGCGACCACGCTCTTGAGCGCCTCGCGTTCCTCGACCAGCAGTGACGGATTTAACAGCGCCAGTGCCAGAACGGCTAGCGCCAACAGACGGATAAGCGATCCCCGTACCCGCTGGAAGAGCCCCGCAAGCACCGGCAGCGCCAAGACAGCGCAAATTCCGATGACCAGCCAGATCGGCAATTCCGGGGTGAAGGCGATATCGTACTGCATGCGTTATTGTCCGAGACGTTCGAGCAGGGCAGGGATATGGACCTGATCCGCCTTATAGTTACCGGTCATGGTGTACATGACGAGGTTAACCCCCGTTCTGAAGGCATATTCACGCTGCATCGGGTTTGGCGGAACCGTGGGAAAAAGCGCACGGTTGTTATCGTCGATTGCCCATGCGCCGGCAAAATCATTACTGGTGATCAGAATGGTCGATACGCCGTCGCCGGCGCGCGCGGGACGTGTTTCTTCTTCCGTTTCGGTTGCAACTCGCTCAACCCAGAGGTCGCCGCCCTGGTAACGGCCCGGGAATGTATCGACCAGGTAGAAAGCCTTCGTCAGGACGTGGTCGGGCGGAACTGGTTCGAGCGGCGGGATGTCCAGCGTCGCCAATATCTGTCTAAGCTTTAAGGATTCCGAGCTCTGCGCATTATTATTCAACATGCCGGAAAACTGGTTCTTCGTATCGAAGATGACACTTCCGCCCTGCTTCATGTAAGCGTCGACCCGGGCCATAGTCGCGGCGTCGGGAACAGGG
>JAHEHW010000207.1 GCA_024639745.1 Salaquimonas sp.
CTACAAAGCCGATGTGAAGGTCGAAGGCGAGAAGATCGTCGAGATCGGTGAAAGCCTTTCAGGCGACAGCGAGCTCGATGCGACCGGTTGCTACGTCATGCCCGGCGGAATCGATCCGCATACGCATTTAGAAATGCCCTTCATGGGCACCTATTCAAGCGATGATTTCGAGAGCGGTACGCGGGCAGCGCTTTCAGGCGGCACGACCATGGTGGTGGATTTCGCCCTGCCGGCACCCGGCCAGTCGCTGCTCGAAGCGATATCGATGTGGGACAACAAGTCAACCCGGGCAAACTGCGACTATTCCTTCCACATGGCGATCACCTGGTGGGAAGAGCAGGTCTTCAATGAAATGGAGACCGTGGTGAAGGAAAAGGGCATCAACACCTTCAAGCATTTCATGGCCTATAAGGGCGCCTTGATGGTGAACGACGACGAGATGTATGCCTCGTTCCAGCGTTGCGCCGAATTGGGTGCCCTGCCCCTTGTCCATGCGGAAAACGGCGATGTGGTCGCCGAGATGCAGCGCAAGCTGATGGCCGAAGGTAATGACGGGCCGGAGGGACATGCCTATTCTCGCCCGCCGGAAGTCGAGGGCGAGGCCACCAACCGCGCGATCATGATCGCCGATATGGCGGGCGTTCCGCTCTACGTGGTGCACACCTCCTGCGAGCAGTCTCACGAAGCAATCCGGCGCGCACGGCAGAAGGGCATGCGGGTTTATGGCGAACCGCTGATCCAGCATCTGACGCTGGATGAAAACGAGTATTTCAACAAGGATTGGGACCACTCCGCCAGACGCGTGATGAGCCCGCCCTTCCGTAACAAGCAGCATCAGGATTCGCTCTGGGCCGGTCTGTCTGCCGGTTCGCTGCAGGTGGTCGCGACCGACCATTGCGCCTTCACCACCGAGCAGAAGCGCTACGGCGTCGGCGATTTCACTAAGATCCCGAACGGCACCGGCGGTCTCGAGGACCGCATGCCGATGCTGTGGACCTATGGCGCGAATACCGGGCGGCTGACGCCCAATGAATTCGTCGCAGTCACCTCCACTAATATCGCGAAAATCCTCAACATCTATCCGCGCAAGGGCGCGATCCTGGAAGGGGCAGATGCGGATATCGTGGTCTGGGACCCGGCACGCGAGAAAACGATTTCCGCCCGAAAACAGCAATCGGCAATTGATTACAACGTGTTCGAGGGAAAGCATGTCAAAGGCCTGCCGCGCTACACGGTGACCAAGGGCCAGATCGCGATCGAGGAAGACACGATCAAGACACAGGAAGGCCACGGCAACTTCGTCAAGCGCGAGCCGTTCCAGGCGGTCAACAAGGCGCTTTCAACCTGGAAGGAGCTCACCGCTCCACGCAAGGTGCTGCGCAGCGGCATTCCGGCAAGTGGGGTTTGATGGCGCTATTCGATCGTGACAGCCTAAACTGCAAACTTCTCCAGTTCAGGCAGAAGGGTGACGCTTTCCTGTTCGTTCGGGTCGGTGCGGGCGATTACGGCCGTGCAGGGTTTGTCGGTTTCGTTTATCGGCAGATGCGGCATGTCGGCTGGTATATAGAGCAGGTCACCCGCCTTTATCGTCATCTTTTTCTCAAGCCTTTCCCCGTACCACATCTGCGATTCGCCATCGATGACATAAATCGCGGTCTCGTGGGAATCGTGCTTGTGCGCCTTGGCGCGGCCGCCGGGCGGGATGGTCAGCAGATGCATGCAAATCCCGGTCGAACCGACAGTCTCCGTGGCGATCCCGGCCAGATAGGAAAAACCCTGTTTGCCGTCATAGGTCGAGTCCGGTCGGATGATGCGACAGTCTTTCGTCATTTGCCCTCTTGTTTCCATGGCCGTTTTCTTTCTTCATTGGCTTTGAACCGTTGCGGCCAATTCACCGCGTGACTGCTGAGGATAAATCCGTTTGGATACCCTGACAAATGCCACCGGGACGGCGGCGAAACAAAACAGCGATGAAACCATGACCGTCATTTCCGCCAAAGACCTGTCTTTGACCTTCGAGACCAATGACGGGCCGGTGCATGCGCTGTCGAATGTCGATCTGGAAGTTCAGAAGGGAGAATTCGTCTCCTTTATCGGCCCGTCGGGCTGCGGCAAGACCACATTTCTCAGGGTCATCGCGGATCTGGAAAAACCGACATCCGGCACGATCACCGTCAATGGCGTGAGCCCGCAGGAAGCGCGGATGAATCGTGCCTATGGCTATGTCTTCCAGGCGGCATCGCTGTTTCCCTGGCGGACGGTCGAGAAGAACATTTCGCTGCCGCTCGAGATCATGGGGTATTCAGCAGCAGAACAGAAAGCCCGCGTGGCGCGGGTACTGGAACTTGTCGATCTCGGCGGCTTTGCCAAGAAATATCCGTGGCAATTGTCGGGAGGTATGCAACAGCGTGCCTCGATTGCCCGGGCGCTCGCTTTCGATGCCGACATTCTATTGATGGACGAACCTTTTGGCGCGCTCGATGAAATCGTGCGTGATCATCTGAACGAGCAGTTGCTGAAGCTCTGGAAGCGAACGACCAAGACAATATGTTTCGTTACGCATTCGATTCCGGAAGCGGTTTATCTCTCGACCAAGATCGTAGTGATGAGCCCGAGGCCCGGTCGCGTGACGGACGTGATCCCGTCGACTCTTCCGGACGAGCGGCCGCTAGACATTCGCGAAACGCCGGAATTTCTTGAAATCGCGCACCGGGTGCGCGAAGGATTGAGAGCGGGGCACAGCTATGAAGATTAGGCTTCGCAAAGCAAGTCAGCCCTTTCAGGAGTTTCTCGGCGTCGCCAGGCAGCTGATCGGCTTCTGGGCGAAGTTCACCGGAACTGTAGTGGCCGCAACCGTGATCTTCGGACCGTTCGCACCGCTTGCCGGAGTTGCCTTTCTGCTAACGCTCGGCATGCCGATCCTGCTGCTGGTGCTTTGGGGACAGGCGCTTGAAGTCGAACTTCGGTGGACCGAGCGCAATGAGGGTCCATGGTGAAATCAGCTCTCCCCGTTCTAACCGTCGTCGCGGTGATCATCGCGATCTGGTATGGCTTCACGGTCTATCTCAACGCCCCGCGGGAATACGACAGGTCGGAACGGGCGGGTGCCACCCTCACCTTCTCCGAACTCGTGCCACTCACCATGGCGCAGGAGCGACCGGTGCTCCCCGCGCCACACCAGGTCGTTGCCGAGATCTGGGATACCACCGTCAACAAGAAGGTCACCTCAAAGCGGAGCCTCGTCTATCATTCCTGGATCACGCTTTCGGCCACACTTCTGGGATTCGTCATCGGAACGGCTCTCGGAATATTGCTTGCGGTCGGTATCGTTCATAACCGAGCGATGGACAAATCGGTAATGCCGTGGGTAATCGCAAGCCAGACAATCCCGATCCTCGCCATCGCTCCGATGATCATCGTAACGCTGAATGCAGTGGGCCTGTCGGGACTTCTACCGAAGGCGCTGATCTCGACTTACCTTTCTTTTTTCCCCGTTGTGGTCGGCATGGTGAAGGGCTTACGTTCGCCGGACCGTAGTCAGCTTGACCTGATGCACACGTGGAATGCCTCGCGCTCGCAGGTTTTCTGGAAACTCAGGTGGCCGTCCTCGATGCCCTTCCTGTTTACCTCGCTGAAGGTAGCCGTGGCGATTTCCCTTGTTGGCGCTATCGTCGGCGAATTGCCGACGGGCGCGGTTGCAGGTCTCGGCGCGCGACTGCTCGCAGGTTCCTATTACGGACAGACAATCCAGATCTGGTCGGCACTGTTTGCGGCTGCGGCCCTTGCCGCCATACTGGTCACGATCATCGGAGTCGCGCATCGCTACGTGCTTGCGCGGATGGGTCAGACGGAGGCGAGCACGTGAGCTGGGTCGTCTTCGCCCTACTGTTCTGGGCAGCCGCCTGGGCGCTCAACGAATATCTGGTTCGGCTTGAAGATCGCAGCCCGGCGCTGAAAGGCATGGTCAATTTCACGGTGCCCTTGTTGTTCGGCGTGACGCTGATCGTCGTGTGGGAAGGGTTTGCGCGCGGTTTCAACATCCCGCAGGTGCTACTACCGGCGCCGTTACAAATCTGGGACCGCATCGCCAGTTCGACCGAACTGCTTTGGGCTGATTTCAGACAGACTTTCCTTAAAGCCGTCCTGGCCGGTTATGCGCTCGGCTGTGGCACCGGTTTCCTTACCGCACTTGCGATCGACCGCTCACCCTTTCTCAAGCGCGGGCTGCTGCCGCTCGGCAACTTCGTTTCCGCTCTGCCGATCATCGGTATCGCGCCGATCATGGTGATGTGGTTCGGATTCGACTGGCAATCCAAGGCTGCCGTTGTCCTGGTGATGACGTTCTTCCCGATGCTGGTCAACACGGTGCAGGGCCTGTCGGCTTCAAGCATGATGGAACGCGATCTGATGCAGACCTATGCGTCCGGCTGGTGGCAAACCATGGTCAAGCTTCGCCTGCCTGCGGCAATGCCGTTCATTTTCAACGCCCTCAAGATCAATTCCACGCTGGCGCTGATTGGCGCCATCGTAGCAGAGTTTTTCGGCACGCCCATTGTCGGTATGGGCTTCCGTATTTCGGCCGAGATCGGTCGTATGAATACGGATATGGTGTGGGCCGAAATCGCCGTGGCGGCCCTGGCGGGCTCCGCGTTTTACGGTGTCATCGCGCTGATCGAGCGTGGCGTCACCTTCTGGCATCCGTCCATCCGGGCCAG
>JAHEHW010000208.1:0-3232 GCA_024639745.1 Salaquimonas sp.
GTTCTGCTCGGCCTTCCAATCCACTGGCAAAGCCAGAGGAACGCTCATCCAGCCCTTCGAGCAGGTCGCGAGTACGTTCGTCGATGGCCTGCTTGATCTGTTCTGCTCGGCCTTCCAATCCACTGGCAAAGCCAGAGGAACGCTCATCCAGCCCTTCGAGCAGGTCGCGAGTACGTTCGTCGATGGCCTGCTTGATCTGTTCTGCTCGGCCTTCCAATCCGCCGGCGAAGCCAGAGGAACGCTCATCCAGCCCTTCGAGCAGGTCGTGGGTACGTTGGTCGATAGCCTGCTTGAGCGCTTCTGCGCGTTCAGAAATGCCAGCGGCGAAATCGATGTTTCGGTCATCGAGTCCGGCAAGAAGATCGCGAGCACGCTCGTCAATAGCCTTTTTAATTTCATTGGCGCGACCCTCAAGTCCGTCAGCAAAGCTTCCCGAACGCTCGTCCAAACCCTGAAGCAGACTGTTGGTACGTTCGTCTATCGCCCGTTTAATTTGCTCAGTTCGACCCTCAAGCCCACTTGCGAAACCGGTCGAGCGTTCATCTACTCCATCAAGAAGAAGCTGGGTTCGACGATCGAGACCATCATGCAAGTCGCCGCTACGCTTTTCCATTTCAGATGCGAAATTGAGCGTCCGCTGATCCAGCCCGATGAATAGCGATTTAGCTCGTTCATCTAGATACCGCGTTACCCTTTCGCTATGCGTCTCCATTCCCTGGATGAAGTCGGTTGATTTCGAATCTATTCCCGAAATCAACTTGGCTACACGGTCTTCGAGGTCGCTCCTTAAAATGACTGTGTGTGCGTCGAGCCCTGTAAACAGCGCCTCTGTGCCCGAAGTAAAGGCACTCATCATACCCTTGGAGCGCTCATCCAAGAGACGACCCAACGTATCAGAGTTTTTCTCTATGTCGGCGGTCAATGTCTCAAGTCGCTCATCCAGTTGAGTTAAAGTTGATTTGGTACTTTCGTCTAGTTTTGAAGAGAATTGGTTTTGTTGCGCTTCCATCAAACCTCGGAAGTCATGGGCTTGAGAGATAAGCTCCTTGACACCATTGCGCATGGAGGCCGAAAGTTCCTTATTGTGTTCCTGAAGAGCTTTCTCGATCTCTTCAGTGCGCACAATGATCGATTCTCCGACCTGTTTGGTGATCGTCTCCAATGCTGATTTGCGTTTGTTCATGTCTTCCGTAACTGCGGCAAGATGCGAATTGATATCCTTGCCGAAGCCTGACAGTCGCTCTTTGAGGGTGTCGCTTATGACCTGACTGCGATTGGATAGGACCCGATCGAGTGCTTCGGTTCTTGCGCCAAGCGCATCGACAAATGCATCACCTTGAGTCGAGAGTGTATTTTCCATTCGCGATAGCCTGTCGTCGATGAGCGCCTCGAGGTGTCCGCCATCCTCACTAAGGCGTGAGGAAAACTCGGAAATCCGTAAGCTGATCGCATCCTCGAACTGCTGAGTGACCTGATCGCCTTGCTCTTTTACGCGGGCGGTCTGAATATCCATGAGATTGGCGAGCGCCGTTCCAGCGGCACTAATACGCTCATCGATATCGCCGGTTTTCTCGACAAGCGTCGTCTCGATCGCCTGGGTGTTGGAACGTAGACGTTGATCCAGATCTTGCCCGGCTTTGTTCACGAAAGAAACCAGTGTCTGTCCCGCTTCCGAGATCTGGTTCGATTGGTTTTCCATAAGATTGGCGAGCACCGCTCCGGCACCATTTAAGTTCTTGTCAATTTCGCTCGATTTCTCCGAAAGCGTTAACTCGATCGCTTGCGCATTGGACTGTAGGCGCTCATGCAACTCCTGATTTGTTGTCGTCAGCAGTGACACGAGTCGGTCGCTGGCTTCTGAGAGCGTTGCCGTGATATTATGCTCGCGTGTCTCGAATTCGCTTGAAAGGGCATTCGTTGCATGGTCAATGACAGATTGAATTCGACCGCTGGCAGCTTCAAGCTCATCCGTAAGTCCCGTATGCGATCCGGCAATAGTGGTACGAAGACGTTCTGCGTGTCCTGTGACTGTCTCTCGCTCGCGGCCGAGATCCTCAAGCAGTTTCCGCAGCTTGATCTCGGAATCCGCATAGGAGCGTTCGAGGTTCAGGACTTCATTCTGGACCAGGGTTTCCAGTTCCGTCGCGCGAGCCATCGCCCGTTCGACGCCATCGCCCATTGCTGCCACTTCACGCCGAATGGCGCGGCCTACTGTGCTAATTGAGTCAACGGCGACCGATTCCGGCTGCATCAGACGAATTGCTGCCTCGGTCATTGAACCGGCCGCAAACCGCATCTCCTGAGCGCGACGGCTCATGACCGCGAATGCGAACAACAATAGCACCGGTATGATTGCGATTCCTGCTAGAAGATAGGTATCTGGACGCGCCATTTTTTGCGCTACCGGAATTCCCGGAGAGAAAAGCTCGGGATGAGCATTTTGCCCGTAAAACCCGACCGCGACGATCCAGAGCACACTTAAAATACCCGCACCAACCAGCGGCATCCTCGAAGGTTTCCGCTGCAGGCTGTAGACGAGTTCCGCGACAGTGTTCCGACGCTCGTCATTAGCGGCATTCGGCAGCGTCTCTATCGGTTCGCTGCTGTTTGCGCGTTTGCCGCTTTCCGCCTTTCTGTTCGAGGCGCTTACACGCTCGCTCGGTGAGGCGGCCGCCTGTTCAGGCCTTGATTTCAGCTCGTTGGCAGCGTCTGTGAGCCTGCGCTCCAGTTCAAGGAATACTTCGTCGTCGCCAGCTGATGCAATATCGCTGGCCAGATCCAAGTCATCCGCCGTCAACTCGATATCAAGGGCATCCTCGACCGCCTTCATGGCGTTATCGGTTTCGGCATCTGGTTTAGGCTTCGTTGCCATTTCTATCCCTGTCTTGCCACATCGATCGCTATTTCAGTAGGGTTCGCGATCGCCTCGTACACGCTGCATATCACCAAATGTTTAGAGAAATGCATACGCTTTGCCTGCGGGCAATGCCAGTTAGCTCCCGCCGCTCGTGCACCAACAGGTATTGGAAGTGTGCACTTATCGCATTGAGGGCCTTGAAAAATTGCCGCTAGCGTATCGTAATGGCACAGTCCTTTGCCTTCGACAATAAAGCGCTGAGCTTGCAGAGGTTAAAAGTTAAAATAAGGTTAAGATTTGAAATTGTGCCATTACAGCAAGAAATGGACCTTGAAACCAATAAAGTCTGGCAGGGAAGCGGGCTCAAGCAATGGG
>JAHEHW010000208.1:3242-4695 GCA_024639745.1 Salaquimonas sp.
TGGCAGGCCAACTGCGGCGCAATTGCGCTATCTTGAGCTGGGCAAAAATCAGCCGGGTGGAAAACTGCCGCTGTTTGACCGGATGGGCCGGGAAATAAAAGCCGCTACCATTCAATCATGCGTGGATCGGGGCTGGGCGGAGCCATGGTTTGCAAACCCGTTAAAACCGGATTGGCTTGTTTGCAAACTTACCGAAGCGGGGAAACAGCTTCTTGCAGATCAAGACAGCTGATGCCACGGCGTATGAAATCGCGGGGCGAATAGTTGCGTTTTCAAGTTAAGCAATTTTTTTACACTGTCATGACACCATGATTCTCGTGCCAACGCGGGAGAATCCATCATGGCCGCAATTACTGCCACGAGCGTTTTCGAGACGAGACGCGCTTCATCCACCGAAAAGCCCATCAACCTTGTCCATCTTGGTCATCAGACTCAAGGCGATCAGCTTCTTGAAAAAGAGATCTTGTCTATGTTCGCGATGCATTCGCGGACATATTTCAACATGATGACCAAATGCTGCGATGCGACAACGCGGATTCGTGCCGCGCATTCGCTTAAGGGAGTATCGCGAAGCATCGGGGCGTTCCAACTTGCCGATCTTGCAGAACAGGCCGAAGTGGTTCGCCACGACGTTTATGAGGCGATTGAAAAAGAACTGGATCGTGTCCTCGAATATATTCAGTCGCTGAAATAGCGATAAGAAGGCAAGTTTGAGTGAGAAATTGCTTCTTAGAGGATACTCTGTCCCATAATGTGCAATTGACCGCGCTTTGGCCTTGACTTGCCACCCTGTTTCCTTATGTCACTCGCGAAACTCGAGGAGCGGGGAATTCCATGCCAAAGATCACCTATATCGCCGATGACGGCCAGCAATATGAAGTCGAAGCCGATATCGGAACGACTGTAATGGAAAATGCCGTCAAGAATTCGGTTCCGGGGATCGAAGCCGAATGCGGTGGTGCTTGCGCATGCGCAACCTGCCACGTATATGTCGATGACGCGTGGCGTGAAAAAACCGGCGAACCGGAAATCATGGAAGAGGATATGCTCGATTTCGCCTTCGAGCCCAAGGAAAGCTCGCGCCTGTCATGCCAAATCAAGATGTCCGATGAACTGGACGGCTTGGTTGTCAGCATCCCCGAACGCCAGGCCTGACGGGTAAAATGTAAGACGTCTCTACCTCAATTTAATGGCGGCTGTCAGCTGATACTCGATTCCTTGAAGCGCTGTTGTTCTTCGGCATCGAAAAGGCGTTGGGCCTTTTCATGATCGGCCATAATATCTTCCAGAATTTTCAGAATTCTTCCGCGCAGGATTTCGCAATCGCGTGTCGGGGCAAGATTCATGATCGCGTCTTCGGCCATTTCCGCATGGGAGTCGGCAATCGCCACATGCACGGCTTCATGTATTCTCGCATATCGCTCGATATTCGAGAATGCGCCCTGCAACTCCT
>JAHEHW010000209.1 GCA_024639745.1 Salaquimonas sp.
ACCGGGGTTGCACTTCGCTCGCGAGGAACATGAAAAACTCGACAAAATGCCCAAATTCCGCCGCAGGCCGCTCCTAGTGTGTCAAACGGCACAGCGCTAAGCCCGGGATCTCCGCAATCTGGAGCCATCTACAGGGATGTTTTCAGGAACCTACCCATGAACAAGATCCGCCAAGACCATACGGCAGATGCTTCCCCGCTCTTTATCAGCATGTTGGCAACAACCATCGGATGGCTAATGAACGAGGAAGAATTGAGTCGTTCGGTTGAAAACCATGTCGCGGAAATTCATCGGCTCAATGCGATGTCCGACGCGGAGCTCGCCAACCTAGGGATTACCCGGGACCAGATAACGGCATATGTCTTCCACGAAACGATCGAGCTTTAGGCGTTATCAGTCTTCAGCGGATTGAACTAATCCTGTTTACATGATTTTGCCCATCATTCATCCTAGTCAGGCCATGAGATTTTTCTGCACCCTTGCAAATCAGACATTCTCATAGCCAAATGCCCCCTCATTGAACTGAATCGCCCATCAGAGGCGATAGCTGCGCTTGCTACCAGGCCTGAAGAAGCTTGGGGAAAGCCTTGGCGCGAGAAACCGCTTCGGAGGAGAGGGGCACTTGCCAGAGGAAAAGGAACGTCCGTCAGACAGCAACCTTCGGGAGGCTGCGCTATATTATCACGAGTTCCCCACGCCCGGGAAACTTGAAATCCGGCCCACCAAACCGTTGGCCAATCCCCGCGATCTTGCGCGGGCATATTCACCAGGCGTCGCCGAAGCCTGCCTTGCGATCAAGGAAGACCCGCTCAATTCCTCCCGATATACCGCCAAGGGAAATCTGGTCGCCGTCGTTTCCAACGGGAGCGCGGCCCTCGGCCTTGGCAATATCGGCGCCCTCGCCTCTAAACCGATCATGGAAGGCAAGGCGGTTCTGTTCAAGAAATTCGCCAATATCGACTGTTTCGATATCGAGATAGACGAGTCCGATCCGGAGAAACTGGCCGAACATATCATAGCGCTCGAGCCTACCTTCGGCGCGATCAACCTTGAGGATATCAAGGCGCCCGATTGTTTCATCGTGGAGGAAACATGCCGCAAGCGCATGGCCATCCCGGTCTTCCATGATGACCAGCACGGCACTGCGATCGTTGTGGGAGCGGCGGCATGGAACGCGCTCGAATTGACCGATCGCCAGTTCGGGGACATCAAGATTGTATCAACCGGCGGCGGCGCAGCCGGCATCGCCTGCTTGAACATGCTCGTGAAACTCGGCGTTAAGCGGGAAAGCATACATTTGTTCGATCTCGATGGATTGGTCCATGAAGGCCGGGAAGCGTCGATGAATCCGCAGAAAGCCGCCTTTGCTCAACCAGGTGGCCAGGATACGATCGAAAATCGGATAAAAGGCGCGGATCTTTTCCTTGGGCTTTCCGGACCCGGCGCGATCACGCCTGAAATGGTCGCGAGTATGTCGCCGCAACCGATCGTTCTTGCCCTTGCAAACCCCAAGCCGGAAATCATGCCCGAGGCGGTGATGAAGGTCGCGCCTGATGCCATCGTGGCGACCGGCCGTTCGGATTACCCGAACCAGGTCAACAACGTGCTCTGTTTTCCGTTCATCTTCCGGGGCGCGCTGGATGTCGGGGCGACGGAAATCAATGACGAAATGGAAATCGCCTGCGTTGAGGGCATCGCCAAACTGGCGCAAATGACGTCGACCGCCGAAACGGCAGCCGTCTATGGTGACGAAAAACTACGCTTTGGACGGGATTATCTGATTCCGAAACCTTTCGACTTCCGCCTTCTGCCGGTTGTCGCCAGCGCGGTGGCCAAAGCGGCCATGGAAACCGGCGTGGCAATGCGACCGCTGGCAGATCTTGACGCTTATACACGCTCGCTGCAGGCGTCGGTCTATCGTACCTCGCTGATCATGCGTCCGGTTTTTCAGACCGCGAAGACGACCGCCCGCCGCATTGTCTTTGCCGAGGGCGAAGACGAACGCACCATTCGCGCAGGGCTCGCAATGCTGGAAGAGGGTGTCGACAATCCGATCCTCATCGGACGGCCCGACGTCATTCAACTTCGCTGCCAGCAGGCGGGTCTGCCGGATGACCTGATCGACCGCTTCGACATCGTCAATCCTGAGAGTGATAACCGTTATCGGGAATACTGGGAGACCTATCACGAAGCGATGGAACGCAAGGGCGTCACGCCCGATATCGCCAAGGCTATCATGCGCACCAATTCGACTGCGATTGCTGCGGTCATGGTCAAACGCGGCGATGCCGAGAGTCTGATATGCGGGACTTTCGGACAATATGCCTGGCACCTGAACTACATCTGCAACATGCTCGAAACGGAGACACAGAAACCAGCGGGCGCTCTTTCAGTGATGATCATGGACAAGGGACCGATCTTCATCGCCGATACCCAAGTGTTTCCCGAACCCACCATTGAGCAATTGGCAGACACCATT
Organism: Salaquimonas sp.; assembly: GCA_024639745.1. GTDB lineage: Bacteria > Pseudomonadota > Alphaproteobacteria > Rhizobiales > Rhizobiaceae > Salaquimonas. The sequence goes on from JAHEHW010000209.1 coordinate 2,480, forward strand.
ATCGCTTCTGCACGCCATATCCGTCGTTTTGGCGTCGAACCAAACATCGCGCTTTGCTCGAATTCGCAATTTGGCGATCTCGATACAGAAGCTGCAAGACGCTTACGCGCAGCGATGCGTGAACTGGAAAGACGCGGAGCAGACTTTGCCTATGAAGGGGAAATGCAGATCGATGCAGCGCTCGATGCCGAAGTTCGACGGCGGCTGTTCCCCCATTCGCGTCTGGAAGGAGAGGCCAACGCGCTCATCTTCTCGAATGCTGAAACAGCAAGCGCGGTTCGCAACTCGCTCAAGTCTATCGCGGGCGGTATCGAAGTCGGCCCGATCCTGATGGGCATGGGCAACAGGGCACACATCGTGACCCCGGCGATCACCGTGCGTGGCCTGGTAAATATCGCAGCGCTGGCAGGATGCGCGGTCCAGACCTATGCCTGACCGAAACCTTGTTTCTGGAGTCTTCACTCGATTGGCATTGTGACGCGAGAACACATACCACGGTTCCGTTCTAAACTTCGCAGGCTCGAGCCCGGTGCAAATGTGGCTTCAAAATACATCATCGTGCGCCTTTATTTCCTGTTCCACTTTCCTCTTAACGGTCTTGCGCCTGTTTATGCTGGTCTCACAGCTCATGAAAGACGCTTCCTCTAGCCTCATGTTGCCAAGGTAGAATTTTCCATAAAACCGCAAACCACCCTGGCTGGAATCAAGGTGTCGTTCCAAAAAACATGGAATATGAGAATGATTTTCTCTTGGTAGGCGCGGAATTGATGAAAAAGATTGCTCTTGGTTCTAGTTTTAAACACCGATTCCTCTCATTTTGCCGGGCACGCCTTATGGTCTCCGCACGAATAGGAGACGACCCATGGATTTCGTACCGCTTATAGATCAGATCGGCGAACCGCTTAGTGCGGTCACGATCGGTGCTGTTATTGGCCTCGCATTTGGAGCGCTGGCACAACGCACTGCATTCTGCACGCGCTGGGCTGTTATCGAAGCCGTTGACGGCCGGATCGGCAATCAGCTCCCGCTCTGGTTGATCGCTTTCGCGACAGCAGTACTCGGCGTTCAGTACCTGCTCTATACCGAGATGATCAGCGTTGTTGAAACTCGTTTCTTCGCCACGCCGCTTAGCCTGTCTGGCGCGGTAATCGGCGGTGGTTTGTTTGGTCTCGGTATGATTTTGGCGCGTGGCTGCGCCAGTCGCCTTCTTGTCCTCGGCTCTTCGGGCAACCTGCGAGCACTTGCTGCGGTGATCCTGCTTGGTCTGACTTCCTATGCGACGCTTACCTGGTTCCTCAATCCAGCGCTTGCCGCGATCAACGGGCTGGCCTCCAGCTCAGCTTTGGGCACCAACGATCTTCTGGCGCTGATGGGAACGCCACAAGTCACTGGCGTCGTAATTGGCGGCTTGCTCGCCGCGTTCGCTATAGGCTTTGCGGTTCTCCGGAAATTTTCGCCGGCCCCGGCAGCCGGCGGCATTCTCGTCGGCGCGATAATTCCAGCCGGCTGGTTTCTGTCATACACCCTGTCGACACAGGTATTCGAACCGTTCCAGGCAGACAGCCTCTCCTATATTCGCCCGTTCGCGAATAGTGTCATCCTCGCGGAAAACGGTTTTGCAGAGGAGTTTCTCTCGGTCGATATCGGCATCATAGCGGGAACGGTCATTGGCGCGCTTGTTGCGGCACTTGCCTCCCGGTCGTTCCGCATCGCCAGTTTCGGAGCCGAAGGCGCTGCTCCGGCATGGCGCTACTTTGTTGGCGCAATCCTGATGGGCTTTGGCGGTGTGCTCGCGGCCGGCTGCACAATCGGTGCGGGCTTCACCGGCGGATCGGTTCTCGCGGTATCGTCGTTACTTTCGCTCGCTTCAATGATCGCCGGCGCCGCAATTGCTCATAAACTGATCGACGCGCCACGCAGAAAGCATCATCGCCAAATGACCATTGTGCCTGCCGAATAATCGAGTTTGGGATGCAGGAACGCCCGGGCCACACACGGCCCGGGCGTTTTGCATTTGAAAGCAAACGCCGCTTAGCCAAACATGTCGGCGGTGATGCCCGCATACCAGCCAATCGATTCCTCATAGGTCGCCTTGCGCACCGCCGCATCTTCACCGGTCTGACTGATGAACGTCGAAGTCGAAGCGATTGCACCGTCTTGAGGAGCATATTGC
>JAHEHW010000210.1 GCA_024639745.1 Salaquimonas sp.
GCCCTTGGCGATGTAGTTGCGGACAAAATAGATCACCAGCGCTCCCGGAATGATCGTCAGTACACCGGCAGCGGCCAGCACGCCCCAATCCAACCCGGACGCAGAGACCGTTCGCGTCATCGTAGCTGCAATCGGCTTCGCATCTGTCGTGGTGAGCGTGCGGGCTATGAGCAGCTCGACCCACGAGAACATGAAGCAGAAGAAGGCAGCGACCCCAATTCCGGACGCGATCAGAGGCATAAAGATCTTCACGAAGAATTTCGGGAAGGAATAACCGTCGATATAGGCAGTCTCGTCGATTTCCCGCGGCACGCCGGACATGAAACCTTCGAGAATCCAGACGGCCAACGGCACGTTGAACAGGCAATGAGCAAGAGCGACAGCAATATGCGTATCGATCAACCCGAAAGCCGAGTAGAGCTGGAAAAACGGCAGCACGAACACTGCAGCCGGCGCCATCCGGTTCGACAAAAGCCAGAAGAACATGTGCTTGTCACCAAGGAACCGATACCGCGAGAATGCGTAGGCCGCCGGCAATGCGACCGAAACCGATATCACGGTATTCATGACGACGTAAATCAGCGAGTTGATGTAACCGGAATACCAAGAAGGATCGCCGAAGATCACGGCGTAATTGGCGAGTGTCGGATTCTGCGGCCAAAGCGAGAAGGACGAGAGGATTTCCTGGTTCGTCTTCAGGCTCATGTTCAAAAGCCAGTAGATCGGCAGCATCAGGAAGACGATATACAGCGTCGGGACCAGCCATGAATATGGGCTCTTCCGGCCGGCCTTCGCCCCCTTACGCACCATGGTCGTATCGATCTTGTCGACCTTGGTGGCACTGACGCCGTCTGTCATGGTCTTGGTGGAGTTCATTTTGGTTCTCCCCCCGTCGCCGATTTATCGACGCCGGTATTCTTCATTACAGTGAAGAAGACGTAACAAATGGTGATGATGATCAGCTGATAAACGAGCGACATGGCGGCCGCCGGCCCGAGGTCGAACTGACCGATCGCGAGCTTGACCAGGTCGATCGACATGAAGGTCGTCGAGTTGCCGGGGCCTCCGCCAGTCAGGACGAACGGCTCAGTATAGATCATGAAGGAATCCATGAAACGGAGCAGGAAGGCGATGATGAGCACGCCTTTCAGCTTCGGCAACTGGATATAGCGGAAAACGGCCCAGCGTGACGCGCCGTCGATACGGGCAGCCTGGTAATAGGCCTCCGGGATCGAAACGAGTCCGGCATAGCAAAGCAGCACGACAAGGCTCGTCCAGTGCCACACATCCATAACGATGATCGTAATCCAAGCGTCAAAGACGTTGGTCGCGTAATTGTAATCGACACCCATATTGTGAAGCGTGTAGCCGAGCAAGCCGATATCGGAACGTCCGAAAACCTGCCAGATAGTGCCGACAACGTTCCACGGAATGAGGAGCGGCAAGGCCATCAGCACGAGGCAAACCGGCACCCAAATGCCCTTTTTCGGCATGGTGAGCGCGATCGCGATCCCGAGTGGAATCTCAATCGCCAGAATGATCAGCGAAAACAGAATATTGCGCATCAGAGCGTTGTGAAATCGCTCAGATTCAAGCACTTGCTGGAACCATTCGGTTCCCGCCCAGAAGAACTGGTTATTGCCGAAGGAGTCCTGAACCGAGTAGTTTACGACCGTCATGATTGGGATGATCGCCGAGATGGCCACCAGGATAAAAACCGGAATGACCAGGAGCCACGCCTTGTTATTGAACGGTTTTTCCATGGCTTAAGCCTCTCCCTTCACGAGATGCGAGCGCTCGTAGACATTGATTTTCGCAGAATCGAAAACGATTTTCGGATTGGCAGGTATGGTCTCACCCTCCCCGAGTACGGCATTGATCTGCTGTCCTTCAAGGCTCGCTCGCACGATCTTGAAGCGCCCGATATCCTCGACGCTGGAGACTTCAACCGGTAACCCGCCTTTGCCCGAGGTGAATGAAACGAATTCAGGTCGAATACCAATTTCAGTTTGGCCGTTCAGACCCTTGTATCCCTTGGGCAGCGAAACCGTCTGCGTGCCGATCTTCGCCTTCTTGCCGGAGACTTCCGCCGGCAGGACGTTCATCCCGGGCGAGCCTATGAAATAGCCGACGAATGTGTGGGCAGGTTGGTCGAAGAGTTCCTCGGGCGTTCCGATCTGAACCACTTCCCCTTCATACATCACCACAACCTTGTCGGCGAAAGTCAGGGCCTCGGTCTGGTCGTGGGTAACATAGATCATCGTATGGCCAAGCTGCCGGTGAAGATCTTTCAGTTTTGTCCGTAGCTGCCATTTCATATGCGGATCGATCACGGTGAGCGGTTCATCGAACAGGATCGCGTTGACATCATAGCGGACGAGGCCACGCCCGAGTGATATTTTCTGCTTCTCGTCGGCAGTCAGGCCTTGCGCCTTGCGGTCGGCCTTGTCCGACATATCGAGAATCTCGATCATTTCTGCGACGCGCTTTTCAATTTCGCCACGCTCAACGCCACGATTCACCAAAGGAAAGGCCAGATTTTCCCGCACAGACATGGTGTCATAGACCACTGGAAACTGAAAAACCTGTGCAATGTTTCGCTCTTCTGGCTGCAGATTTGTGACGTCTTCGTTGCCGAAAAGGATATGCCCTTTCGACGGAATCAATAGTCCGGAGATAATGTTGAGAAGCGTGGTCTTGCCACAGCCGGACGGACCGAGAAGCGCATAGGCGCCGCCGTCCTGCCAGACATGGTCGATCTCCTTCAATGCGAAATCGGCATCGGTTTGCGGGTTCGGCAAATAGGAATGCGCAAGCTTGTCGAGCGTGATCTGTGCCATGGTCCTATGCTGCTCCAGCCATTGCAGGAGCGGAAACCATCCGCCCCTCGCCGTCGAAAATGAAAAACCGTTCCGGCGGAATGAAAGCGCTGCCAAGCTCACCGGGTGCCAGGTGATGGACCCCGTGGGTCAGCACGACCAACCGCAACTCGCCGACCCGCATGTGTATGAAACTCTCCGAACCGGTAATTTCGGTCGTTTCGATGCTGCCCTTCAGCTCAAGCGATTCACCGGATGGCTCTTTCAAAAGCAGGTGGTGCGGCCGGACACCGATCTGATAGGGACCATCCGGCTCGTCGGCGACGGCTTTGGGTACTTTCACCTTGGTGTCGCCGAACTGGAAACTGCCCGCCTTTTTCTCCACCGGAATGACATTCATCGGCGGGTCCGAGAAGGTCTGCGCCGTCAACAAGTCTGCGGGATTGTTGTAAACTTCGATGGTCGGGCCGAATTGCGTCACCTGCCCCTCGTGCAAAGTCGCTGTCTGCCCTCCGAGCAGTAGCGCCTCATGCGGCTCGGTTGTCGCGTAAACAAAGATCGCTCCGGTCTCGGCAAAAATCTTCGGAAGTTCGATCCGGAGTTCCTCGCGCAGTTTGTAGTCGAGGTTGGCGAGCGGTTCGTCCAGCAATACCAGGCTGGCATCCTTTACCAGCGCCCTGGCAAGCGCCGTACGCTGCTGCTGTCCACCGGAAAGATTGAGCGGCGTTCGGTCAAGATAAGGCGAAAGTTTCAAAAGCTCCGCCGCTTCGCGCACTCTGCGGTCGATCGTGGCCTTGTCCCGACCCGCAATCCGCATCGGCGAAGCAATGTTCTCATATACCGTCATTGCCGGATAATTGATGAATTGCTGATATACCATCGCGACATTCCGCTTCTGAACCGGAACACCGACAACGCTCTTCCCGTCGAACAGGATGTCCCCCGATGTCGGGCGGTCGAGACCGGCCATCAGCCGCATCAGCGAGGTCTTACCCGAAAGCGTTGGGCCAAGAAGCACGTTCAGGGAGCCGCGCTCCAATCCAAGTGACACATCGCGGATATGCATCGCGTTTCCGACCCGCTTGGAGACATTTTTCAACTCGAGCATTTGCTGTCCTCACTCGGCCGCATGTCGAATTTCATCGCCGTGTTTTGCCATCCAATCGTCTAGCGCCCGCTTCTCTTTTGCCGAGAAGCGGATACCAAGCTTCGAGCGCCGCCATAGAACGTCGTCTGCCGTCCGCGCCCATTCGTTTTCCATCAGGTATGAGACTTCAGCAGCCGTCAGCCCGTGACCGAAGTCCTTGCCGAGGTCCGCAGCTTTCAGGGAGTCGCCGAGGATATTGTTGATATTCGTGCCATAGGCTTTGACCATTCGCTCCGATTGCGCGCCTTTAAGGAAAGGATAGCGCGCCCTTGTTTCCGCCAGCAGATCGGCAAACCCGGTCGTCGGAAAATCGCCACCGGGTAACTTTGCGCCCTTTGTCCAGGACTCACCTTTTGCGCCTATGGTCTCGCCAACAAGCTCCATCATTGATTCGGCCAGACGACGATACGTCGTGATCTTGCCGCCGAAAATATTCAATACCTTCGGCTGCCCGTTCTCACCCTGAGCCTTCAGCACGTAATCACGGGTCGCTTCCTGTGCCTTGGAAGCGCCGTCGTCGAACAACGGGCGCACCCCGGAATAGGTCCATACGATGTCATCGCGGGTCACGGGTTCGCGGAAATAGGAACTCGCTCCCGCACAGAGATAATCGACTTCCCCGTCGGTAATCCCGACATTTGAGGGATCGCCGTCATAATCGCGGTCAGTCGTCCCAACCA
>JAHEHW010000211.1 GCA_024639745.1 Salaquimonas sp.
GGCTGCGGATCGCGCTTGCCGTTATCAAGCGCTTCTTCGACACCTTCGACATAAGTCGATTTTTCAGCGTCGGCTTCATCATTTTCCGTAGTTTCCGTAACCGCTGCCGTCTCCCCCTTTACTGCCTTCCGGCGGCGGGCAGCCATCCGCAGGGCACGGGCATAGACGCGACTCCGCAGCCTTGCTTTCGACATCGCACTGCCAGCACGCTGAACACCCTCGAGTTCCGCGGCGTAGGCGATAGCCATCGCTTCGCGCAGGGTCAGCAATCGGGAGCGGGCGCGATCGTGGACGCGCCGGATCATCAGCATCCAGAGCGGCGAGATCATCAGGGTCACGGCGATGACGGCAAGCGCCAAGCGATAGGTATCATCATCAAGTACGCGATTGGCGATACCGACTGAAGCCAGGATGAAGGAGAACTCACCGATCTGTGCCATGGCGAGGCCGGCCGGCAGTGCGACCGCCCACGAGAACCCCATCTTGCTGACGAGGAAAACATTGAGCGCCGTTTTCGCAATGACTGCCAGGAGTACGAAACCGAGCACCGTCGAGAGATTGCTGATGATGTAGTTCAGATCGATCAACAGGCCGATCGAGAGAAAGAAGACGAAGACGAGGATCGACTGGATCGGATAGGTGAGTTCTATCGCCTCGCTTCTAAGTGTCGAATTGGCGATGACCAGCCCCGCTAGAAACGCGCCATATACTGCGGAAAGGCCGAGAAGTGCCGATATCGCCGCGGCGGTAAAGCAAAAGGCGAGCATCGCCAGCGTGATCAAATCGGGCTTTCCGGTAAAATAACGGGTAAAGGGCAGGACAAGCTTGCCGGGCTTGTTCAGGTACCAGAGCAATCCCCCCAGAATGCCGACTGCGAGCAGGATCAGCACGACGGTAGAAAGACCCAAACCGCCGTCCCCGCCGAGACTCTGGGCGATGATCAGCATCGGCACGATGGCGATGTCCTGGGCGATCAGGACGCCTACTGTGATACGGCCGGTTTCGGTTCTCAGTTCTCCGATTTCCTCCAGTACCTTAATAGCAACAGCTGTCGAGGACACAGCGACAACGAAACCCAGGAGCAGCATTTGCGGAATGCTCCAGCCGAGCGACCAGCCGAAAAGGCCGGTCAGAATCAACCCCGCAACCAATTGGCCAGCGGCTATCAAAGCAGCTGGTTTGAGCACCATCACGAAGGCCTTAACCGAGAGCTCCATGCCGATGAGGAACAAAAGCAGGAGCACGCCGAGTTCGGCGAGGATCGTGATCGACTCCGTTTGCCCGACAAGCCCGAGACCGGTTGGCCCGAGCAATATGCCCGCTGCGATATAGCCGACGATCGGAGGCTGGCGGAGCTTGACGAAGATTAGCCCCATGATCACGGCAAAGGAAGCAACCGCGGCAATGTTGCCGATATCGCCGAGATGCTCGGAATTCTGACCAAGCGCTTCGGCGGTTTCGCCAATCGCCTTCACCGTTTCCTGAACGGTTTCCTGAAGCTGGTTTGCCGGTTCCGGGGCTGTGACGGCGGTTTCTGCCAAGGGAGATAATCTCGCTGTTCGGATGTCGCGATCCTAATCAAAACACGGAGCGCTTCAACCAAAACCTTCCAATCGCCAGCCTTGAACTACCGACTATCGTCAAATCTCGGTCGACGATGTGGCTTGATATCAATCAGCGGGGTCCCGTCCAGACAATCGAGCCCGCGGACTTCGAGCCGGTTCCCGATGATCCGTTCGAGGCGAACGGTTGATACGCCTATCGGGTTCGGGCGATTTGGCGAACGGATAGAAAAGGTTCCTGCCGGCTCCGAGCGTCCCCGCGGCATCTGTAAAACGAGATTTCGGGTCGCCTGATGCAACCAGTACAACACGTCCAGACTTGCCTCTGCCTCGAGTCCGGCAAGTGCGGGCTGCCAAGTCTCATCCACCTCGATGCTGCAGAGCGGACCGTCAAACGATCCCTGTCGGGGACAGTCCGCCCGGTTTTTCCAAGGCGTCCGGATACTGCCGATGAACTGCAGTTCAGCATCGGCGGACGTGCGAAGGTCTATCGCTTTCTCGCCAGGACGCAATTGCCCTTCGGGTTTCTGTTCTTCCATGTCAGCTGCCTGCGCTGGCCGCGGTGCTACATATTCGGGTAGACCGGCCCTTCGCCACCCTGCGGCGGGACCCAATTGATGTTCTGGTTCGGATCCTTGATATCGCAGGTCTTGCAGTGGACGCAGTTCTGGAAATTCACGACGAACTTCGCGCCCTCGAGATTTCCCTCGCCGTTGACAATTGTATTGCCGTCTGCATCGACCCACTCGTAGACCCCTGCAGGGCAGTATCGGCTTGAGGGGCCAGCATAGGTGCCGAGCTCGGATTCAAGCTGCAGCTCCATATCCTTCACATGAAGATGCGCCGGCTGGTTCTCGTCGTGGTTTGTGTTCGACAGGAATACCGATGACAGGCGATCAAAGGTCAAAGTCCCGTCAGGTTTCGGGTAATCGATCTTCTCATGCGTCGCTGCCGGTTCAAGTGCCGCCGCATCGGTCTTGCCATGCTTCATGGTGCCAAAGGGCGACCAGTTAAAGAGCGAAGTGCACCACATGTCGATGCCGCCCAGCATGATCCCGAGTGGTGTCCCGTATTTCGACCATAGCGGCTTGGCGTTGCGAACCTTTTTCAGATCGTTGCCGATTTCGCTCTCATGCCATTCCGCATCATATGCGGTGAGTTCATCCTGTTCGCGCCCGGCGGCGATGGCTTCGGCTACCTTCTCGGCCGCCTGCATGCCAGAAAGCATGGCGTTGTGAGAGCCCTTGATGCGCGGAACGTTCACGAAGCCCGCGGAACAGCCAAGGATAGCGCCACCCGGGAAGCAGAGCTTGGGAACCGATTGCCAGCCACCCTCGGTGATGGCCCGGGCACCATAGGAAACGCGCTTGGCGCCTTCGAAGAGGCCCCGGACCGCCGGATGCGTTTTGAAACGCTGAAATTCCTCGAACGGGAACACGTAGGGATTCTTGTAGTTCAGGTGAACGACGAAGCCGACGACGACCTGATTATCCTCCAGGTGATAGAGGAAGGAACCGCCACCGGTGTCCTTATCGAGAGGCCAGCCGAACGAGTGCTGGACGAGACCCGGTTTGTGCTTGGAAGGATCAACTTCCCAAAGCTCCTTCATGCCCAGACCGAATTTCTGCGGCTCGGAATTTTCATCGAGGTTAAACTTGCGGATCAACTGCTTCGCAAGTGAGCCGCGGACGCCCTCACCAATCAACACATATTTGCCGTGAAGCTCCATGCCCCGTTCGAAATTGGGGCCGGGGGTTCCATCTTTCGCAACGCCCATATCGCCGGTCGCAACCCCGTAGACGCGGCCCTTCGCATCGTAAAGAACCTCAGCAGCGGCGAAGCCCGGATAGATTTCGACGCCAAGCGCCTCGGCTTTCTCGGCAAGCCAACGACAGACATTACCCAGCGACACGATATAATTGCCGTGGTTGTTCATCAATTTCGGCATCCCGAAATTGGGCAGGCGTATGCGACCGCCTTTGGTCATAAAGAAGAACTGATCATCCTTGACCGGCGTCTTGAACGGATTAGTATCATCTTCCTTCCAGTCAGGGATCAGCTGGTTGATCGCGATCGGATCGACAACCGCACCCGAAAGGATATGCGCTCCTACTTCCGGGCCTTTTTCAAGCACCACGACGGAAAGATCCGGATTGATCTGTTTCAGTCGGATGGCAGCGGAAAGGCCCGCCGGCCCTGCGCCAACGATCACCACGTCGAAGGGCATGCTTTCGCGTTCCGGCAGGGCTTCGATGTTTCCGGTCTCGGCCATATGAAAAACTCCTGAATTCGTTAGCCCGTCATATCTCAAACGCGAGCTGGCTTAAAGGCTCGAAAGCGATGCGGTGCTTGTCAAAATGCGGTACATCGCCGCTATTTTCCACCGGATTCACCGTATAGTGGGGCTGTCTCTCGTCCTGCAAAGAGGTAAAATAGCGCCATGTCGCACCACCCGCTCGATATTTTGAAATGGCTCGAAGATATCGGAGCTGATACGCCGCTTGCCGATCAGCCGATCGATCGGTTTGCCGAAGCGCGCGAGGAATTAGAGCGCAAGAGCCGACCGAAGCAGTTTGCGCCCACCCTTCAAAGCCGGGCAGAAAAACTAAAAGCCAAGGGAATCGAGCCTGCCAGCCATGGCAAAATGGCAGGGGAAGAAGCGACGCTGCCGGATCAGAAGGTGGTCAAATCGGCGAGAGAATTGGCGCAGTCTGCGGCGACACTTGATGCGCTACGGCAGGCAATGTGCGAGTTCGAAGGCTGCAACCTCAAGAAAGCTGCGCGCAATCTGGTTTTTGCCGACGGGAACCCGGAAGCCGAAATCATGCTCGTGGGTGAGGGTCCGGGACGCGATGAGGATATCCAGGGATTGCCCTTTGTCGGACGGTCCGGCCAGCTTCTGGACCGCATGCTTGCCGCGATTGGCCTTGACCGGACAAGCGTTTATATCAGCAATATCATTCCCTGGCGCCCGCCCGGCAACCGCACACCCACGCCAGCGGAAATAGAAATCTGCCGCCCGTTTATTGAACGCCATATCG
>JAHEHW010000212.1 GCA_024639745.1 Salaquimonas sp.
GGTCCACGAATATGCCTTGGCAGCAGTTTCTCAATGATGGAAATGGTAGCTGGACTGGCACAGATGGTTCGAAAACTCGAATTCAGCCCAGCATCATCGACTGCCTGCGATCCGATCTCTCTAATCACGCTAAGACCGTGACAACCGATTGAGTTGACGATCATTGCCGCTGGCAAGGGGTGAAAGCGCATCTGGCCCAGAGCCAGAGCCATTGTCCAGTTCACCCTGCGATTGCACTCGACGGGATCGGAAGGCACTTCACTATAGGCTTACTGACATCCGTGTTGAAGACTCCCCCAGACGAAGGCGTTGTCGCGAAGATGTTGACGTCAGCAGATCCAATTGTCAGATCCTTTTTAATTGCGATGCGGTAGCTGTTTAACTGGCTTATGCCAAACGAAATATGCAACTCTGACTACTCGCAGAACTTGGAGCAAATTCATGGACGAAATCTGGCGAATGAACGCCTCCGATATTGCGGCCGCGGTCCGCAATAGGGACTTGTCTGCAATTGAAGTCACGGAATCCCATCTGAGCCGCATGGCTGAGGTAAACCCGTCAGTCAACGCGGTGGTGGATGAGTTTCCCGAAGAAGCACTCCGAAGTGCCAGGCAAGTGGATGCGGCCATTGCGCGTGGTGACAATCCCGGAATCCTTTCCGGTGTTCCTTTCACGATCAAGGTCAATGTCGACCAGCGGGGCCATGCGACCACAAACGGGCTTTCCCTGCAGAAGGATCTGGTGGCTCAGCAGGATAGTCCGGTGGTTTCAAACATTCGCAAGGCTGGTGGCATCATAGTGGGTCGCACCAATACGCCTGCCTTTTCCCTTAGATGGTTCACCAACAACCGGTTACACGGAAAAACGCTGAATCCGCGCAACAAAGAGATAACGCCCGGCGGATCTTCGGGTGGTGCTGCCGCCGCTGTCGCTGCAGGACTTTGCGCTGTAGGCCATGGCACTGATATCGCCGGCTCCATACGATATCCCGCATATGCATGCGGTCTTCACGGCATTCGGCCTACCATTGGCCGGGTCCCGGCCTACAATGCCAGCGCTGCAGACCGTTTTATCGGCCCGCAGATCATGGCTGTTTCCGGGCCGATCAGCCGCAGCATCCCTGATCTGGAATTGGCACTGACCGCAATGGCGGCGCCGGATCCTCGCGACCCATGGTATGTACCTGCTCCATTCGGCAAACGCGATTTTGAAAGGAAGATAGCGCTCACCGTTGCACCGGATGGCATGCCGGTATCGGAAGAGGTCCATTCGGCATTGAGCCATGCAGCCGAAATTCTGGGAAGTGGTGGCTGGGCAGTTGAAGAAGTCGACTGCCCGCCGATGCGGCTGGCGGCGGAGATAAATGCATGTCTCTGGATGGCGGAAATGCAGTTCGGGGCTCGGGAACTGATCGAGCGTGAAGGAGATCCCGACGCACAGTTCGTTTTCGCGCAGATGTCGAAGGATATCGGAGCAGTGGGATTTGACGATCTGATGCGGGCGCTTCAGACACGTGCTTCATTGGTCCGTGAATGGGAGTTGTTCCTGCAAGATTATCCGCTTGTTCTGTGTCCGGTATCCGGCTCCCTTCCATTCCTCCAGCAAGCCGATATTGCCTCCGAAGACGAATTCTCCAGAATCCTGGAGGCCCAACTGGTTCAAAGGGGGGTTCCAGCGATTGGGATTCCGGCACTGTCAGTGGCTATGGGAGAGGTGGAAAATCGGCCGGTTGGCGTACAATTACTCGGCCCGCGTTTTCGCGAAGATATCCTGTTGGCGGCAGGTCTTGATCTGGAAAACGCAATCGGAACACCAACGGTTGCAGAGCCCGACTGGTAAGCCTTTCGTGAATGGTCTTGCCCTCGTAAAGACGGACCATGAGTAACCCAATGCCGACGAGAGAATTAGATGACTATATCGCAGCCAGCAAATGCCCGCCCGTTCACATGAATGGAAATGGATTACCTCTGGGAATCCATGCTGTCGGAAGGATTGGCGGCGAAGAAACACTCTATCCTCTCGCCGGGCAAATGCAGGACGTTATCGGCTGGCATCATCGATTCTTTCCAATAGCCAAATCACTGGGCAAAGCTTGGACATGAAGCATCCAGTCACGGAGAAGCAGGCTTGAACAGATTTGCTGCTTACTCCAACGCCAGAGCCATGACCCGGTTCAGCCTCCGGTTGAACTCGACCGGGTCTGAGGGCGCTTCGCCATCGGCTATCCGCGCCTGTTCGAGCAGCAGGTGAGCTGCATCCTTTATTGCTTCCTCAGCGCTGCCGGACTTGTCGCTGGCGTGCTTCGCGAGACTGACAATCAAACCGTGATCTGCGTTGATCTCGAGAATCTTGGGGGCTGATGCCTGCAACTGGCCATGGCGGCGCAACAGGCGTTCGAGATTGGCGTCCATTTCGCCTTCATCGGCAATGAGACAGACCGGGCTTTCGGTCAGGCGCGCTGATTTTCGTACATCCTTGACCGCATCGCCAAGTTCGGCCTTGAGAAGGCCAATCAGATCGGTGACAGCGCCGTTAGTCTCGCCCTTCTTTTCTTCCGGCTTTTGCTCATCCGACTTGATGGTGTCGAGATCCACACTTCCCCTGGTTACGGATTTGAGCGGCTTGCCCTCGAATTCCGGGACATGCTGGATCCAGAACTCATCGACCGGGTCTGAGAGGAGAAGCACCTCGACGCCTTTTCCACGGAAGCCTTCAAGATGCGGAGAATGGACAAGTTTCTGCTTGTCCTCGCCTGCGATGTAGTAGATCGCTTCCTGGCCTTCCTTCATCCGGCTGACATAGTCGGCAAGACTGGTCAGCGCATCATCCGCTGTCGAGTTGAAGCGGCAAATGGGAAGTATCCGATCCCGCAGGCCTGCTTCCTCGATCAGGCCCTCCTTCAGCACCGCACCGAAATTCTTCCAGAACGCGGCATAGGCTTCGGGATCCTTTTCGGCCTTCTTCTTCAGTTCGGTCAGAACCTTCTTGGTCAGGCTCGTCCGGATCTTTGCAAGCTTCGGATCCGATTGCAGCATCTCCCGGGAAACGTTGAGCGAAAGATCCTCCGAATCGACAACGCCGCGAAGGAATCTCAAGAAGGTCGGCAGCAGGCCTTTTGCGTCCTCGGTAATGAAGACCCGGTTCACGTAGAGCTTCACATGGCTCTTGCGTTCCGGCTCGAACAGATCGAAAGGCTGCATGCCCGGAACGAAGAGCAGGTTCGTGTAGCTTATGACCCCCTCGACCCGATTATGGATCGTCAGCCAGGGCTCGTCGAATGCATGTGCAGTGTGGTGGTAGAACTCGGTGTACTGTTCGGCAGAGATGTCCTTGGGGTTCCTGGTCCAGATCGCCGAGGCTTCATTCAGCGTGCCCTCTCCAAGGCGAACCGGAAAACCTATATGGTCCGAATAGGTTCGCACGATGTGGCGGATACGCGCCTCCTCGAGGAATTCCTTTGCATCCTTTTTCATGTGAAGGGTAACGGTCGTACCCCGTTCTTTACGAGCGGCGGGTTCAATGGTGAAAGAGCCCTTGCCATCGGATGACCAGAGCCAGGCTTCCTTCTCGCCCGCACGGCGGGTGATTACGTCGACTTGGTCGGCAACCATGAATGCGGAATAGAAACCGACACCGAACTGGCCGATGAGGTCGACATTCTTCTCCTTGTCACCGCCGAGTTGTTCCAGGAATGCCTTCGTGCCGGACTTTGCGATCGTGCCCAGTGTCTCGATCAGGTCGTCATGGTTCATTCCGATCCCGTTATCGGAGACCGTCAGCGTCTTCATCTTCGGATCGATGGACAGCTCGATCGAAAACTGTTGATCACCCTCGACCAGCGAGGGACTGGTAAGCGCTGCGTGGCGCAGCTTGTCACAGGCATCGGACGCGTTCGAGATCAGTTCCCTCAGGAAGATTTCCCGGTTGGAGTAAAGGGAACTCGCTACAATATCGAGAAGCCGTCCGACTTCGGTCTGAAACGAATGGGTTTCTTTTTCCTTCGTGTTTTCCATGACCTCACCCTCCTGTTGAAGCAGATCTAAAGCATATTGCCATCTGGCCGGGATATAGGTTCGGAAAATGGCGATCACAATATCGGCGGCTATTCGGTATCGCCGTCGGGCAGAGGAAGAGAGAGAGCGGCCTACGATCTACAAATCGAGTATGTCGATGAGAAAGGATCTGGTCGGAAACCTTCGCCGCTATTCCTGTTATTCTTGAACTGTGATCTCGCCCAATATTGATGCCGTCAATTATCAAGCAAAATTGGCTGGCCATGGGGCGTTGCTCGAGCTGCAGCCTGCCATTTTTCCGTAAGCTCGACGATCTCATCGAAGGTCGTTAGATCCCTTTCAGACAAGATTTCCTCGAGGGTGGCAAGCCAATCCTGGAAATAGTCATTAGCCACTATTTCCGGACTTTCTTGTTCCTTGGCCCTTCTATCTTCCAGCCTTGCGCCGAAAGAGGATGTCCAATCCTCCCAGGTGAAAAGACCCTGCTCATTTAAATGTACCGTAAGAGCAAATAGTTTTGCTTGCCACGGAGCAAAAAATGCTGGTTCAGAGCCGGCAGCCTCCGGCCAGACAGGTAGGTTCAGTT
>JAHEHW010000213.1 GCA_024639745.1 Salaquimonas sp.
GGCTATCCTCGGTCTTGTTCCGGATAGAGGTCGCCCGGGTGCCGATCATGAATGTGCCGCTGGCGATTGCCAGAACCTCGTCGGACTCTGACCGCAACTCGCCGGTTACATAGGCAAGATCCTGATAAACACCTTTGCACGAGGCGCTGCCGTGGATTGGTTCTCCTCCGTTTGGCCGTCGCATATGGCTTATTGCAAGACCGACCGTTGCAATCGGCTGAACCTTCTGCAGGATACCCATCACCGCGCCGCCCATCAGCGTATCGAGCATATAAGTTGAAAAACCGGTGTGCACCGTCACTCCATCGGCTTCGGCAAACGCTCCTGCGGCAACAAGAAATGCCTTTGTATGGCCTCCTTCCGAGCCGCTGAAATCCGCCTTTAAGAATTGGCTCAGCGGATGATGCTCGGAAAAGAACATCTCAATTGGATGCATGGCTGCTTGCCGCCCTTTGGAGGAATTAAGCGTCAACGCTCAATGAGCTTTCGTCATGTCGCCGAGAACCCGTTTTTCGTGAACGGTTGAATCCGGGTTGAGCTTGTAAACCATTGGAACGCCGGTCGCGAGATTGAGTTCCGTTACCGTTTCCTTGGACAAGTGGTCCAGAACCATGACCAATGCGCGCAGAGAGTTGCCATGGGCGGCGACCAGAACGGTCTGACTGCGCAGGACACGGGGCAATATCTCCTGCATGTAATAGGGCCATACCCTTGCTCCGGTATCGCGAAGCGATTCACCCTCGTCTCCCGGCGGGGGCGTGTCGTAGGAACGCCGCCATATATGGACCTGCTCCTCGCCCCAGCGGTCCCGCGCATCATCTTTGTTCAATCCGGCCAGGTCGCCGTAATTGCGTTCATTAAGCGCCATGTCACGGATTGTTTCGAGCCCCGTCTGCCCGACGCCCTCCAAAATGATGTCGCAGGTTTTCTGGGCACGTTTGAGCACGCTCGTAAAAGCGATATCGAATTTGAGTCCCTCTTCGTTCAGTACGCGCCCGGCCTCTTCGGCCTCGGCAATGCCCTGCTCGGTCAGGTCCGGATCGCGCCACCCGGTGAAAAGGTTCTTCTTGTTCCACTCGCTCTGTCCGTGCCTTACCAGCACAAGAGTTCCGCTCATCAGACAATCCCCATTTTCATGATTCGAAGTCGATTGAATTCAATTTAGCCCGAGCACATCGCGCATATTGTACAAGCCGGGCTTTTCACCCCAGCCCCAAAGAGCCGCCTTCAGCGCCCCATTGGCAAAATTCGCGCGATCCTGGGCATGGTGTGACAGGGATATCCGCTCGCCTTCGCCTGCCAGAATAACGCTATGCTCGCCGACCACCGAGCCGCCGCGCAGGGTGGCAAAACCTATTGTTCCCGTTTCGCGGGGGCCGGTATGACCATCCCTGCTACGCACGCTGTTTTCGGCAAGATCTATACCTCGACCACGCGCAGCAGCTTCGCCCAAAAGCAATGCGGTACCGGAAGGGGCATCCACCTTGTGCCGGTGATGCATCTCGACGATCTCGATATCGAAATCACTTGCATCCAGTGCAGCCGCCGCTCGTTCAACAAGAACGGAAAGCAGATTTACGCCTAGGCTCATATTGCCGGACTTCACGATCGTCGCATGCCGTGCGGCTGCCGTCAGTTTCTCCTCCTCGTCCTCGCTGAAACCGGTCGTGCCGATCACGTGAACGCATCGGGCCTGAGCAGTGTAGCCTGCGTATTCAACGCTGGCGGCAGGCGCTGTAAAGTCGATAACCCCATCCGCATTCGCAATTGTTGCGAGGGCGTCACCGGAAATCGTAATCCCATTCGGGCCAAGGCCAGCAATTTCACCTGTATCACGACCGATCATTTCGCTGCCGTCGCGCTCGATTGCACCATGGAGGGTTACGCCTTCGAGCGCATCGATTGCCCGTATCAGGGAACATCCCATACGACCGGATGCACCCGCGACGACTAGCTTCATTTCGTTCATGGACTGCTCCTGCCTTTTAGCATCAAGCGGTTTTCCGCGATTTTGTTCTGGCGGAGGTGGATGTTCCTTTGTCGGCTTCTTTCGTCGACTTCTTCCGGCCCTTACCCTGGTTGATGTTGTAGAGTTTCGAATAGATACCGGACTCGGAACTCATTAGCCGCTCGTGGTCACCTTGTTCGGCTACTTTACCTTGATCGATAACGACTATCTTGTCGGCACTCTTGATGGTAGACAGCCGGTGCGCGACAACAAGGGTCGTCTTACCCTTCATGAGCTTGTCCAGGGCCTGCTGAACATTTTTCTCGGATTCGTTATCGAGAGCCGAAGTGGCCTCATCAAGCAGCAGTATGGGAGCATTTCGCAGGATTGCCCTGGCGATCGAAAGCCGTTGACGCTGCCCGCCCGAAAGGTTCGAGCCAAGCTCCCCAACCGGCGTGTCGTAGCCAAGGGGCATTTTCAGGATGAAGCCATGCGCCTTGGCCGATTTCGCAGCTTCAAACAACTCTTCGTCGGTGGCATCTGGTCGTCCGTAACGAATGTTCTCCCGGATGGTGCCTTCAAAAAGAACGGGCGACTGTGAAACATAGGCTATCTTTCTTCTGAGATCGGCGATTTTCACATCACTGATATTCTGTCCGTCGACCAGGATTTTGCCGGATTGCAGATCGTAGAAGCGGAGGATCAGTGCGATAATTGTCGATTTGCCGCCACCTGAGGGGCCGACCAATGCGGTGGTTTTACCGGCTTCGACGGTCAATGAAAGATTGTGCAGCACTGGTTCGCCCGCGACATAGGCGAAATTGACCTTGTCGAAGATGATCTCGCCCTTGTTAACCTGCGCTGCGACGGCATCAGGTTTGTCGGCTTGACGTGGCGGCGTATCAAGCAGATCGTAGAGCATCCTGGCATTGACCAGGGATTTCTCGAACTGAACCCTGAACGCGGCCAGGCGCCGCGCCGGATCATAGGCGAGCATTGCTGCGGTCAGAAACGAAAGCAATGCCCCTGGATTGCCATCAAGCGCGATCACGCGCCAGCCGCCGAAAGCGACCGCTCCTGCGATAGCCAATCCTCCAAGCGTTTCCGTCAGTGGACGGGTTCTCGCATTTACAAGTGCAATTCCGTTGGATTGTTTCTCGCCGGTTTTGATCAGCTTTCCGACCTTCTTTTCGAGCTGATCTTCCATCGTAAAGGCCTTCACGACCGGAATGCCCTGTGCTGTCTCGACCATGGCTGACGCGACCTGGGAGTTCACGTGGACCGATTTCTTGGACAGGCTTTTGACCTTTTTGACATATCTAGAGAGGACGTATCCCGCCACCGGAAGGACAACCAGTGCCCCGACGCTCATGATCGGATCCTGATAGACCATTACGAAGATCAGGCCGACCAGCGTCAGGAGGTCCCGTGCGAATACCGTGATCAAGGTATTCAGCATGTTTTTCACGCCGCTGATATTCTGGTTGATCTGTCCAACCAGATAAGCGGAGCGTGTATCCGAGTAAAACCCGACACCCAGATGAAGCATCTGATTGTAGGCGAGCTCCTGGTAGCGGGCCACAATATTATTACCGATCCGGCTCAGAATCACTTCCTGACCGAACCCCGCAATGCCTTTAGTGAAGAAAATCAGAAGGATAAGCCCAGCAATGCCATAAGCCGCTCCAAGATTCCGGTTGTCGAAAACCTCGTTGACGACATCCTTGATGATGTAAGCACTGTAAGCGGTTGTGCCTGCAACGATGACCATGCAAAAGATCGCGAGCGCATAGCTCTTGCGATAGCGCAGAAAATTCTCCGCAAGGATTCTGCGAACAACCGGCAAAGCGGTTTCGTCACCGCTTTTCCCCCGGTAGACCTTATCGGGCTTTTCGTTTTTGCGATTGGCGCTCAATACACTTGACCTTGATGGTTCGGGCGTTCCCGGCTGCCCTGTCTCGTCAACTGCGGCTTCATACAGAACCAAGGCAGCTTTGACTAGGCTGGCAAAGTTCAATTCCGCTACAACAATATCGCGCAAATCGCAGCTTCATCAGCATATCACATTTCTTGGCAATCCAGTCAGTGCGAACGGCTTCTTGGTCATATGGCAATTGCGGCCTTAAACCGTATTCGCCGTCGAAAGCTTCCGGAGGCGCATGCGAATTCCGGTATCGCCAGGAAAGCGGGCAGGGAGCGCCGGCGCAGGCCCCCGGCCGCTCAATAGTGAGGCGGTTTGGTCGCCGGAAAGGCTTCTCCGATAGCTTCTTCATGTTCGCTAACGCGCTCCGCCAGCGATGCAAGCTTGCGTGTTAGACGTTCAATCGTTTTCCATTGTTCGCTTATCGTTTCAGAGAGCTCGTCGATCATTACTCCCTGATGCGCCAGTTGTTCTTCAATTGCAGTGAAACGTGTATCCTGCGTCATTACCGATCTCCCGTGAATGGCAATCTGTGGCCTAGGCTGTCTTCAAGAAAGGTTGCAGGGTTCGTCGCCAATTCTCGGCAAGGGAAACCGGTCTTCTGGAACCTCTGTCGACATAGACATGAACAAAATGCCCCTGTGCCGCGGTCTGGTCCGCTTCATCCGAAAACAGACCGATCTCATAACGAACCGAACTGTTCCCGATATGACCTATTCTTATCCCGGC
>JAHEHW010000214.1 GCA_024639745.1 Salaquimonas sp.
TACGGCTTGCCACATAGACCACGACCGGCAGTACCGGCCTTCCGAGAATGTTCGAGAGCGTCTCCGCGTTAGAGACGCCGTTCTGAAAGCTGAGAACCATACAGGATGGATCAATAAAAGGCGCGATTTCATGCCCGGCTTTTTCGGTGTCTCCGGATTTGACGCAAACCAGAACGAGGTCAGCGCCCTTAATCGAGGAGGGATCCGTGCTGGCCTCGACTTCTGCAACCAGGCGATGACCTTCCTTCTCGAGGATCAGGCCGGTCTGCGAAACAGCGTCGACAAGGAATTGACGCCCGATTAGTACAACCTGGTGACCCGCAATCGCCAGAATGGCTCCGTAATAACAACCGACCGCTCCGGCGCCCATCACAGCGATTTTCAATTCCATCTCCTTCGGCACAGGCGCAATTGCTATCGCTGCCCTATCTTCATGTCCTTGAACAGGTTCTTGAATTCGCGCGGTTGCGACCGCCAGTATTGCTTCGGTGCAGTGACATCGGCACCCAGTTCGGCCGCTGCGTGCCATGGCCAGCGGGGATCGTAGAGCATGCCCCTTGCAAGGGCGACTGCGTCAGCTTTGCCTTCCTGGAGAATTGCTTCGGCCTCGTGCGGCTCGGTGATCAGGCCGACGGCGATAGTCGGCAGCCCCACTTCCGTTCTGACGCGTTCCGCAAACGGCACCTGGTAACCGGGCCCCAGCTTGATCTCCTGCTTAGGAGAGACACCGCCCGAAGAAACATGAATGGCAGCACATCCACGATCTTTCAACTCCCTGGAAAGAGCGACGGTGCTGTCGACGTCCCATCCGGATTGCACCCAATCGGTGGCAGAAACTCGAACCCAGACAGGAAAATCGGATGGAACGGCAGCCCTGACTCTTTCGAAAACCTCCAGCGGGAAGCGCATGCGATTTTCAATACTGCCGCCATAGTTGTCGGTTCGCTTGTTGGCTAGCGGTGACAGGAACTGGTGCAGGAGATAGCCATGGGCCATGTGGATTTCGATACCATCGATTTTCAGTCCGACAGCCCTTTCGGCAGCCCTTGCGAAGTCGTTTTTCACCCGCGCCAGGCCTTCCTCATCCAGCGCGACGGGTGCGTCTTCGCCTTCGGCATGGGGGATTGCAGAGGGTGCCTCGGTTTTCCAGCCACCGGGTTCGTCCGGAAGAATCTGCGCTCCTCCTTCCCAGGGCGGAAGGCTAGACGCCTTGCGGCCCGCATGGGCAAGCTGGATGGCAATAGGCATATCGGAGTATTTCCGGACACTGCCCAGCACATTGCCCAGTGCCTCTTCGTTATCACTGGAATAAAGTCCAAGATCTTCCGGCGTTATCCTGCCCTCGGGAGAGACGGCGGTGGCTTCGAGGATCAACAAACCTGCACCCGACAGGGCGAGGTGTCCGAGATGGATGAGATGCCAGTCCTGGGCGTTACCATCGATCGCCGAATACTCACACATCGGTGCGATGATGATACGATTATGCAGCTTCAATTGTCCCAATTCTATTGGCTGAAAAAGCAGGCTCATTTTATGTTCCCCTTGGATCTGCGCTTGTAGAAGTGTCCGTCGCTACGCAGTCGCTGAATCAACTTCCTGAAGACTTAGTTATATCGATGAGAACCTCGTTGCGCCTAAGGAATCCAGGCGTGAACGGATCCTCGTAATAGGCATAGATCGGCGAACCAATAGCTTCGATCCCGCGTGACTGCATCCATTCGACGAGTTGGCCTTGTTGCCGCGCAATCAACTTGTCATTGGCTCTCCCAGAGAAGCGAATGACGGCTTTGCGGCTTGCCGGGATTTCCTTCAGTTGCACGTCGTCGTTTACGGGCTCGGGAAGGGACTTCAGGTTATAAGCCGAGGGCAAGATGAACCTGACATTCCATTCGGCAGAATCATCTGCCTCTGTAACCGTTAGTTCGCTTGCTATTTGCTGTGTTACCGGGGCGGTCATTGCAATCTTCTTGCCCGCTCTTTCCTGGGCAAATATGTAGTTCGCAAGTGGCCTGAAGCCGGAGCGAACCGCCTTGTCACGATCTCCCGTCCTTTTAACCTCCGCTACAGTCATTGCCACATAGTCCCGGATTTCGATATCGCCATCCTTTTCGACGACCGTGTATTTCGGCTGTTCCAGACTGCGCATGTAAAGTACCCAGGCGGCCATGACGACAACGCAGATGATTGCAATGCCGAGAACTATGAATGTCAGTGTTTTCAAGTTGCGAGTGATCCAGTTTGCCAATGCGATACTATTTAACGCATTCGATTCTTGATGGCGAATTGCTGAAGAAGAATGATCGTCTTTGCGTCCGAAATCGTCCCAGTATCAATCATCCCCAATGCCTCGCCGAAATGTAAGTGAACAATCTCGATATCCTCGCCCTCATCCGGGTTGCCTCCGCCTTTTGAACTCCGGTCCTGCTGGTTATAGGACCCGGTGAACAAATGTATTCTTTCGCTGAACGAGCCGGGACTCATGTAAATCGCCTGATGCTGGTCAAGTGAATTGACCTTGTAACCCGTTTCCTCTTCCAGTTCGCGGATCATGCATCGTTCAGGATTATTGCCTTCCAGAATGCCTGCGGGCACTTCGAGCGGATGGGTTTCGCCGCCTGTAATTGCAGACGGCAGCCTAAACTGTCTTATCAGCAATACGGTTTCATATGTCTCGTCGTAGAGAAGGCAGGCGACGCCGTCGCCGTGATCATAGATTTCCCGAACCTGCCGTTCCCATTCACCTTTGCTCGTTTTCAGATCGAACTCGTACCTTGTCAGGCGTCCCCAGTTTTCCGCAAGGACAGTGGCTGTCTGAACGCGATAGACGTCTTCGCTGCTTGTCATTCTTGAATTCCCGGTGGTTTTGCGATTGTCGAAAACGCAGAGCGCAATTCGTTGATTCATGAACTTGTAACCGCGCTTGCCTTTTGCCGCTCAAGAAAAGCCTCAAGACGATGACAAGCGGCGCCTGCAGCTTCAAGGGCACCCTCGAGGAAGCCACCACTGGTTGCGGCCAATTCGCTGCCAGCGAAAAAGATTCCGTTGCCTTCAATCTGGAGGAGGGAGGCCGGAAATCCGTAATGCGGATGCTGTGTCAGTGGCGCGTGATCTCTTTGTGTCGCAGTTTCCCGCTCCTTTGACCAGTCCCAGATCATCGCCTCAAGCGGGTTGGCAGCCTTGTATCCAAAAATCCTTTCAAGCTGCTCAAGGGCCAGCTGATGCAATTTTTCTCCAAATTGGCCGCGTGCTTCAGCATCATAGCCAATAAACCCGAAGAGGATTCCCAATGTGGGCGGATTGGGTGAAGCGTCATGGATTTCTGCAAGCGGCCCAAAATGGCTGATCACATCGCCTGACAATCCAAGCTCGCGCCAGAAAGGTTTTTCGTAGACCGCAACGAATTTCGCATGACCTGCCATCCAAGTCGGGATTGCTGCCAGCTTATCGGTAAGTGCCTCAGCCAGCCTCGGTTCGAAAGATATCGATTCTACAACCAGACGTGGCGGAAGCGCGAGCAGGACTGCATTGGCTAATAGTGAAAATTCCTTGTCCCCCGCAGAGCCGGTCACGATGAGACCCGCGCCAGCACTCGTCGCTATTCCTTCAATCTTGTTGCCGAGATGCAGATTACCCTCTGGCAGTTTATCACAAAGCCGATCGATGAGTTTGCCAACACCGCCCTCGATGCGAAGAGCGCCCGCCATTGTTGCCAACTCCAGATCGCGTCGGATTAAGCCGCGTTGATCTTCAAATACCAGGCGCCCCTCTGCGAACTGGGGAAAGGTTCTCAGACCCAATTCGTCGATCAGTTTTATCATCCGATCGTTTTCCGGCCAGACCCATGATGGCCCGAGATCTAGTGCCGCATCATCGAGGCCGGCGACATGCCTGGATAGTATCCTGCCCCCCGGCCGCTCTCTGGCTTCCAGGAGCAATAGGTCGTGACCTTGTGCGTTCAGTTCCGTGGCTGCGGCAAGGCCGGAAAGGCCGGCTCCGACAATGACAATGTCTGCGTCGATACTCTTCATCCGAATTCAGGTTCTGGATCAAGATGACCTGTCTTGATCCAGACTTGGCAGCCTTCCGGGCCGGCAATCGCCTCGAAATGAGAGTTGCGAGGCAATCTCATCCAGTCCCATTGGTGTAGCCGGTCGCTTTCGGCTTCAACAATACCGGTCACGATGAAGAGTTCCAATCCACCGGTGGCATCCAGCTCTATCCGGGCGCTCGGCTCAAAGTGTTCCAACCGGACCTGTTCCTTGCCGTCATCGAACAACGGCAGAACGCTCACACCCGGACGTCCTTCCTCGCGGATCATACCACCTTTGCCGGTGTCAATCCTGACATGGGTCCGATCATCAGGATTGAATTGATGAAGCTTTACCAGAATCGTGCAGCCTTCATCAGTATAAGGTGTATGGCTTGATGTTGGCGGATTGCGGATATAGCTACCTGCTGGGAAATCCCCGTGCTCATCAGAAAAGACGCCTTCGAGCACCAGTATTTCCTCTCCTCCGTCATGGGTGTGGGCTGAGAACTTGCTTTGCGGTGCAAATCTGACAATCGTCGTTGCGCGGGCGACCTCGTCGCCAATGCGA
>JAHEHW010000215.1 GCA_024639745.1 Salaquimonas sp.
CGGCTCTTGTCATGGAATGGCCCGTCTCGTCTCTGCCAGCAAGAGAGAGCCGGTGATCGCCTATCTGCGCGAGCGCGAACTGGTCACCAATGTCTATCTCGAAAAATGGGTTCGCGTGAAGCTTGCCGATGGCCGTCAGATATCGGCGTTAACCTATGTCGTCGATCGGACACATGAGCAATATGCGTCCGGTCTGACTGAATCAGAACGCACCAACCGCATCCTGTCCGCGGAAGGCGCATCTGGTAAGAACATCGATTATTTAGCCAATACAGTGAAATCGCTTCACGATCTCGGGATCAGGGATGAGAAACTCGAGCGCTTGCTGAGAAATACCAAGAAGCACGCCTAACCAACGGCTTCCGATTTCCATCGTTCAACGATTTCCTTTGCCAGAGGCGGACTTGTATCAGCTTGCGAAGCTTCCTCGATCAACGCATCGGAAGCGATTTCGATTTCTTTCTCTAGCTTCTCCATGAACGCCTCCTTGCCCAGGCCCGGCTCTATCGGCTCCAGGAATTCCATGATCACGGTTCCGGGATATACCATCCAGGATTTGCGTCCCCAGTATAAGCCAGAATTGAGCGCTACCGGCTGCACCGGCACATCAAGATGGGTGTACAAATGCGTAATCCCGTATTTGTAACGCGGCGGAGCGCCGGGACGTGTTCTCGTGCCTTCAGGATAGATGATAACTTGGCGTTCCCGCTCCTGCATTTGCGCAGCCGTATTATCCGTCATGGAAGCCAGAGCCTGCGCCCCGCGCCCGCGGTCGACGGGAATGACTTTCATCTTTGTTGTGTACCAGCCGAACAGCGGAATGAGCATTAGTTCTCGTTTGAGAATATAACTCGCATCCTTGAAAAACAGGATCATGGTGTAGGTTTCCCACACCGATTGATGCTTTGAGGCGATCAGTTGGTTTTCACTTGGACGAATTCGTTCCAACCCTCGGAATTCCGCTCGCGTTCCACAAACTAGATATTGAAGCCACAAATGACTTAGTGCCCAGCTTTTGGCGATTTTCCATGCCTCTCGACGTGGCATGATGAAGAAAACCGGCGTCCAGAAAATCATCTGGACCGCGTTACTGATATAAAACAGACCGTGAAAAAGAAGAGAGCGGGCAAAAAGCAAGTTCGGCTCCCGGAAAATTGTCCAATTGCGTCGGAATGAACCATAAGCCCAAAAGGATTACAATCGGCGAAGCCGCCGGAGCTACTCGGGTGATAGTAAAAAGTCGAGCGCGCGGCTGATCAAAGCTTTTGCCCGGCTCCGTAGGTTTCAAGTTCGCTGACATGGCGCATAACGGTTATGCGCGATGTCACGCCGGTCAAAACCGCAACGGACGCCGCAACGAGAAATATTCCAACGATCCCGCTCAAGCCAATCGAGAAAGTCCCGAACAGGGCTTCAAGCTGCTCAGCCTGCGGCGTTGCCCGCATGGTTGAAGACCAAAGACTTGCGGCTATAAAAACGAAAATTGCCCCGAGCCCCCCTGTTACCGCACCGATCATGCCAATACGAAGAAAGTGCTTTTCGAATTCGCGCGCGATGAACCGGCGGTCGGCCCCTACGAAATGAAGCACTTCAACAATATCCTTGTTTCCGGCCATTGCCCCTCGCGTGGCGAAGACGACCGTCAATACCGTTGCCGCCATGACCAGGATAAAGACGACCGTTCCGGCAAACACGGTCGTTCCGGCCATGGTTGAAAGCCGGCTCGTCCAGGATCGATGATCGTCCAGAGATGCGGCCGGGACTTCCGCAGCCAGAAGCTCGCGAATCGCGGTAAGATCAACCGCGACCGCCGGATCTAGCGTGACGGTCAGCAGTCGCGGTATCGGAAGCTGCTCAAGCTGAAGCCCGGACCCCAAAAATGGTTCCAACAATTCCGCCGTCTCCGCTTCATTCAGCGCGGTGACCTTGTCGACACCCTCGAAGGAAAGAAGAAGCCGGCTGGCATCGCGGATAGCCTCATCGATATTGACATCCGTAAATGGGCGGACTTGCACGGTGACTTCACGCGCAATGTCGCTCTTCCAGCTTTCTGCGGTTTTGTTTACCAGCAGGACCGCGCCCAGGGTGAGACAGGCAAGAAACGCCATTATCGCTATAACCGTCAGAAGAGCCTGGCCCGCGACCCCTTCTCTTGGAACGATTGTTTGACCACTATGTAGGTTGAAGACGCGCTGCCTCGGGCGCTCGGACGCCCCGTCGCTTTGGGCACGGCTTGCCAACTGCTTCTTGGCTGCATTATCGCGATACGGCATCTCAGTCATAGATACGCAGCCTGCCTTCGTTAAGCACCAGACGGCGCGCTTCATATTGGTCCATCAAGGCAAGGTCATGCGTCGCAATGATGACCGAGGTACCCGAACGGTGCAATTCTATGAATAATCTCAGGAGCCGCCTAGCCATTGGCGGATCGACGTTGCCCGTTGGCTCGTCGGCCAGCAGAATTTCGGGCTGATCTATCAGAGCTCTTGCAATTGCCGCGCGCTGCTTCTCACCGCCCGAAAGCACCGGCGGCAACGTATGCATTCGTTCACCAAGGCCAACCCATTTCAGAAGTTCGGTCACATCCGTCTTGTAACTCGCCTCGTTCTTTCCCCGGACCTTCAGCGGCAAGGCGACATTTTCATAAGTCGTCAGGTGATTGAGCAGTCGAAAATCCTGAAACACGACACCGGTTCGACGCCTGATATCAGGCATTTGATTCCGCTCGATCTGGCTCGCATCCCTTCCGAAAAGCCGAACAACACCTCGTGTCGGGCGCAATGCGATGAACATCAACCGCAGAAGACTCGTCTTTCCGGCACCCGAGGGTCCAGTCAGGAACTGAAACGAATTCGCCGGTATCTCGAAGCTGATATCGCTTAGGATCTCCGGTCCAATTCCATAGCGTAACCCGACATTCTCAAACTCGATCACAATCGCCTGCCAGTTCCCTTTGTACCGAGACACACTCGTTAATCATGGTTAATAATGCGTTAAGGTTTGTACGTCATAAAGCCAAGACAAGAAAAAACCGTACCGCTTCGATATTGATTCGAAGGTGTCAAGAATAGCGGAAATAACATCGTGCATCATAAACATGTTCGCATCATCGATCACGAACCGATTGCTCCTTCAGGGCGCGAAGAAAAACCGTTCGGAAAGCGCTACCGCGCAGACCCGATGCGCACCTTTGCGAGAGCAGAAAGCGCTTCGGCTCGCCATTCGATCGCCGGACGATTCTTCAAGCAGCGGGGCGAGGAAGAATATAACGACTTCGAAAGCATGATGGCAATTAACCGTCCGGTTCCATGGAAAGCACTTGCAGTCGCTACCGCGCTCGCTTTGCTGGCGACGGCCTTGGCCATCCAATTATCAGCTTATCAGGCGACATCAACCAATGGGGTCGACCCGATTACAACCGCTGGCATCCCGGCACTAGCATCGAATCCGCGGTTCAGAGTGGAAGATGTGGAATTGACAAGATTTTTCAAGAATGGCGATCAGGTCGTGACGATCCGTGGCAGGATCGCAAACCGTTCAGCGAAAATCACCGCTTGGCCCGAACTCATCATACAACTCTCCGACTCCAAAAATATCCCGGTCCAGAAATGGCATCACCGGCCCGGTTACGGAACACTCGATGAGAAAGAGAGTTTTCATTTTTATACATCTGCAATTGACCCCACGGGACGTGCCGAGCGCGTCAGCGTCGCGGTTGCCCGCTGATTAGCAGGCGCGCAGAAACTTGAACGCATATGCCAGTTATCCGAGACCAATCAATCGAAGTCCTCTATTCGGCCGAAAAGATCGCGGAAAGAAACGAAGAAATCGCGCTTTCCGTGGCGAAGGCGAGTTATCGCGATTTGTTGGTGGTAGCGATCCTTAAGGGATCTTTCATATTTGCAGCCGATCTGATTCGGGCGATGCATCAGGTCGGCCTTTCACCGGAAATGGAGTTTATCTCCGTCTCGAGTTATGGCGCGGGCACTCAGTCCAGCGAATTGAAACTCCTGCGTAATATCGAAACCGACGTAACCGGACGCGACGTTCTGCTGATAGACGATATTCTCGAGTCCGGAAAAACGCTTGCCTTTACCCGCGATCTCTTGCTCTCACGAGGCGCAAATGCGGTCTTACTTGCAGTGTTGCTGGATAAACCCTTTCGGCGGCAAATCGATATCAAAGCAGATCACGTCGGGTTCGAATGCCCCGATGTCTTTGTCGTTGGCTATGGCATGGACAAGGCGCACGCTTTCAGAGAATTGCCATTCGTAGGAAAAATTACAGGAAACGACTGATGGCGACCATTCTGCTGGTTGAAGATGATGAATCCGTTCGGGCTTTCGTATCCAAGGCGCTCCAAATAGACCGCCACCATGTTATCGAGGCCGAAGACGGCGAAATGGGATTGCAGGCATTTGCGGAATCCGGTAGCGTCGACCTCGTTCTGAGCGATATCCAGATGCCGGTCATGGATGGAATTGCCATGACCAAAACGCTCGCCCAGGATCGACCGGGCCAGAAAATCCTGCTTATGACAGGTTATGCCAACCAGCGTGAGCGTGCCAGCGATCTGGAAGCGATGATTTTGGGGCT
>JAHEHW010000216.1 GCA_024639745.1 Salaquimonas sp.
CGTGGAAGAGGCTCCTGGTATTGGATATACGGGAATTTCACGCTCTACCGCCTTGTTCACAAGCCTGTAGCCGGGATCGGAAACCAGAGGCGTACCCGCATCGCTGACCAGGGCAACGGATCCCCCTTCTTCCAGCATGGCCAGTAGTTTCGGGCCAGCTTTCGTAATATTATGCTCATGGTAGGAAGAAAGTCTGGATTGGATAGCATATCGATTGAGGAGTTTTGCCGTTACACGGGTATCTTCACACGCAATCACATCCGCAGCTGCCAGAACTTCGAGAGCCCTGAGCGTGATATCACCCAAATTTCCGATAGGGGTCGCCACGATATATAGGCCGGGATCAATATCAGCCGCTTCGACCTGCTGGGCGCCAATCATGTAACTGCTCAATGCCAAGCGGGCTCCATACTGCGCAAATCCAGCCAAATCCAGCACTGCGATGAATAAAACAACTCTTTAATTCCACCAGATTTGTTACACATTAGCAACAAAAGCCTAAATTAGCGCTGCGGGTTATAGACTCTCACTTCTAAGCTCGGCGTGATTTTAATAGTAAAATGGTTAATATGCGCAGACCGACTTGTCGGCGTCGAGTAAAAAGATGTGTGGCAAGACACGCCAGCAAGGGGAAGTTGAATGAGGATTAAAAAACCGGCCATCGACGGGCTTGGATTTGCGCGCTTTTTCAGGGCCTTGCTGGTCGTCATGGCGCTTTCCGGATTACTTGCTGCCTGCCAGTCTTCGACAATTGGGTCGGCCACTGATGGTCTTGCCGATATCGAACCAACATTGCCCGAGCTCACGCCAAATCCACAGGGCGAGGTATTCGGGCAAGGGACGGTCAGGGTTTCGCTGCTGATACCAAAGACAGCTTCCGGAAACGCGGCGTCGGTTGCCAATGAAATCCGCAACGGCGCGCTAATGGCTATGCAAGATTTCGGACAAAATGATTTTCAACTTGTTATCAAGGATACCCAGGCTCTGGCAGCCGAGGCACAAACCAAGGCAAACGAAGCGATCAGCGAAGGCTCATCCCTGATACTGGGACCGCTGTTCTCGAGCTCCGTGAGCGCAGCTTCCGCTGTCACCCAGCCGGCCGGGCGGACAATGATCGCCTTTTCAAACGATACGAGTGTTGGGCGAAAAGGGGTTTATCTCCTTTCCTATACACAACAGGCCGATACGGAGCGGATGGTTGATTACGCCATCTCCCGGGGAATACGAAATATTCATGCTTTCCTACCGAACTCGCCGGTTGGCTCATTGCAGGAAGCCGTTCTGCGCCAGAAGGGCGGTGCGATTGGCGTCAACATCGCGGTTTCCAAATATGAACGGTCGCCGGCAGGAATCGAAGCAGCCTTATCGGCTGCTGCCACCAATATTGCGCCCCAGGCTGCTATTTACATCCCGGAAGGCGGCCAGGTACCCAGCGTCATTCTCGCCGGCCTGCAGCGCATCGGTGTTACGCTCGCGGGACGCCAATTGCTCGGCTCAGGCCAGTGGGAATCCGTCAAGCTGAGCAATCCAACCTTCGAAGGCGCACTTTACACCGGCCGTGACATTCGCAATTTCAGCAGCTTCTCGACCCGTTACGAGCAGAATTATAATGCGAAACCGGGCGTCTTCGCCGCTCTGGGTTATGACTCGATCACCCTTGTCGCGAGCCTCTTAAGGGCCAAGGGACCCGTCGAGGCATTCCAGCCTCAGACACTTGAAAACCCGCGGGGGTTCAACGGGATAAACGGACTTTTCCGTTTCCGAAGCAATGGTACGGTGGAACGTGGCCTCGCTATCTATCGGGTGGAAAATGGCGTGGGCCGCGTCGAGGCACCCGCGCCATCCAGCTTTTCAGGTCTTTGACACCGCCGCAAACCGCTGAGTAAGTCTGTCCCCGCTACTGCGCCGGATTCTATGCGGCGATATCAGCCACGACTGCATCGAGCACCATGAAGCCCTTGTGCGTCGCGCGCAGACGGCCCGTTGGCGTCGTTTCAAGAAAACCATCCTCACGGAGCAACTCGATTCTTGCCTGCGTCAATTCTCGTCCGCCAATCTGTGCATAGCGGCGTGGGTCAATTCCTTCATCCAGACGCAGTCCCATGAGCAGAAACTCATCCGCGGCTTCTTCGGTGGTCAGGGTCGACATCTCCTCGAGGCCGTGGCCTTTCACCATGACCTGCTGCCACCATGATTCGGGATGCCGGGCCGTAGCGGTTGCCGTTCGGCCAGTTGGC
Source organism: Salaquimonas sp. (assembly GCA_024639745.1). Lineage (GTDB taxonomy): Bacteria > Pseudomonadota > Alphaproteobacteria > Rhizobiales > Rhizobiaceae > Salaquimonas. The sequence continues at coordinate 2,238 of JAHEHW010000216.1, forward strand.
AAAGTCAGGCGACCATGCGCTCCCGGGCCAATCCCCGCATAATCCTGGTATCGCCAATAAATGAGATTGTGGCGCGACTCCCCGCCAGGAACGGCATGGTTGGAAATCTCGTAAGCAAGCAACCCATGGCTGCGGGTGAGCTCGAGTGTAAGCGCGTAAAGATCTGCCGCCGTATCCTGGTCAGGCATCGGTATCTTGCCCGCACGGTAGAGATTGAAAAACGGTGTCCCTTCCTCGATCGTCAGTTGATAGAGAGACATATGATCGGCTGCCATATCGATTGCGGCAGTTAGTTCCTTTTCCCATGTCTCGGGACTCTGGCCCGGACGCGAGTAGATCATATCGAAGGATATCCTCGGGAAGGCTTCCCGTGCGATCGCAAGGGCAGCTTTGGCTTCGTCTGCGGTATGCTGCCGCCCGAGGAATTTGAGCTCCCGATCATCAAGAGACTGAAGCCCGAGCGAAAGGCGGTTCACCCCAGCTGCGTGAAAACCCTTGAACTTCTCCGCTTCGACGCTGGTAGGATTGGCCTCCAGCGTTATCTCCGCATTCTTGTCCATTGACCAATGCCGACCGATCGAAGTTAGAATTCGGTCAGCCGTGGCCGGCTCCATCAGCGACGGCGTTCCACCGCCGAAAAAGATTGACGAGACCGTTCTTGGGCCCGTCAGCGACGCCATGTAAGCGATCTCGCGTTCATAGGCTTCGACAAAAACGGCCTGATCAACAGGCTTGTGCCTGACATGGCTGTTGAAATCGCAATATGGGCATTTGGCAGCGCAAAACGGCCAGTGGACATAAACCCCGAAGGCGGCCTCCGCACCGGACCGTTGATCTATACTCGCCGCTTCATGCATCTCCGGAAAGCCTCAAGTGACTTTGCCAAGGCACTGGTTTGCGAACTTCTCGAAAGCACGAGCGCGGTGCGACAGCGGAGGCGTGTCGTGCCCCGGTTTCCAGCCGTGCTTCTCGAACGCATCCATCTCGCCAAAAGTCCGTGTATGACCCGCGGGCAAGAAGACCGGATCGTAGCCGAACCCGCGCTCGCCCCTCGGCGGCCAAACGATTTCACCTTCAATTTCACCGCGGAAATCTTCATGATGGCCATCCGGCCAGTAAAGACACAAAACGGCGACGAATCTGGCGGTGCGGTCTTGCCGGGTATTAGCACCGGCTGCTTGCAACTTCCGCTGGAGACGTTCCATGGCAAAGCCGAAATCCCTGCCACCCTCGGGCAGTTCGGCCCAGTCGGCAGTATGGATGCCCGGGGCGCCATCAAGCGCATCAACGCAGAGGCCGGAATCATCCGAAAGCGCCGGCTTGCCGCTTGCAAGCGCGGCCGCACGGGCCTTTATCAGGGCGTTTTCCTCGAACGTCGTGCCATCCTCGATCGGCTCGGCCAGGCCCAGTGCACCCGCCGAGAGCGCATGCACGCCAAACGGTTCGAGCAGATCGTTGATCTCGACGACCTTGCCGGCATTATGCGTTGCCAGGACGATTTCTTTTTCCACTAGTGCGCGCACTATAAACTCCGTTTGCCCCAGCATTCCGAGGCGCGGCATAGCAGGCTGAGCGCAAGGGTTCAGCCGTTTTGCAGTCTTACAAGATCGCCAATACCCACTTTTGCCAAGCCAAGCAGTTCCGAAAACTCCGCTTCCGTGAAAGGCTTCGCTTCGGCTGTTCCCTGAATTTCGACGATGCCGCCAGCGCCGGTCATAACGAAATTCGCGTCCGTCTCGGCGGCCGAATCTTCCACGTAGTCGAGATCGAGAACTGGCGTTCCCTCATATATGCCACAAGAAATCGCCGCGACGTTGTCGAGAAGAACATGCGGCCCGACCATGCCGCGTTTTTCCATCCAGGCAAGGCATTCCTTGAGCGCAATGAACCCGCCGGTAATCGAGGCGGTGCGCGTTCCGCCATCAGCCTGGATCACATCGCAATCAACCGTGATCTGTCGTTCTCCCAACGCCTCCAGATCAATGATGGCCCTCAGAGACCGCCCAATCAGTCGAGAAATTTCCTGCGTACGACCCGACTGCTTGCCTGCTGTCGCCTCACGACGCATGCGATCATGAGTCGATCGCGGGAGCATGCCATATTCGGCGGTTACCCAGCCTTTACCCGCTCCCCTCAGCCAAGGCGGGACTCTTTCTTCGAGACTAGCGGTACATAGTACGTGTGTGTTCCCGCACTTGATCAAACAGGAACCCTCAGCGTGAAGGGAATATCCCTTTTCAATGGTGACTTCACGCATCTCACCTGGGCGTCTCTTGGAAGGTCGCATGAATACTCCGGTTGGTTTCGAAATTGGCCGTCTCATCGGCAAAACATTCGGATCGCTTGTAA
>JAHEHW010000217.1 GCA_024639745.1 Salaquimonas sp.
TATTGCTCACGCTGGTTTTCAAGCATCATGCGCGTTTCCGGTCGGATGGCGCGGATGTAAGAGGCGACTTCTCCATTCCGCTCCAAACGGCGATCTTGGGCGGCAAGGTTCAAATCGAAACGTTCGAGGGCAAAGTGGCGCTCATCATTCCCCCATGGACCACCTCCGGCAAAGTTTTCCGGATACCCGGACGCGGGCTCCCGAAGAAGGGCGGCGGACATGGCGATTTGAAACTGACCGCGATGATCGAGCTACCTGAAAAACCGGATGATGATCTGATCGCCCTGATGAAACCGGCAAACGCGGTCAAGAGTTGAATAACTCTGCTACGGCGCGTCTCACGCTTGCGGTCGCCATGGGCCTGTGCCATATCCCGCTGCACTGATCATGCAGGGATATCGGAGTATTCGAAATGAGCGGCACTGAAGGCCTGATGAGGGGAAAACGTGGCGTTATAATGGGCCTCGCCAACAATCGTTCGATTGCCTGGGGCATCGCCAAGGCGCTTGCCAATGCCGGCGCTGAAATCGCGTTCACCTATCAGGGCGAGGCCCTCAAACGACGTGTCGAGCCGCTTGCCACGGAGATCGGCGGCTGGGTCGTAAGCGATTGCGATGTCGGCGAGCCAGCTTCAATCGATCGCGCCTTCGAGACGATTGCCCAGAAATGGGACAAAATCGACTTTCTGGTGCACGCGATCGGTTTTTCCGACAAGAACGAGCTGACCGGCCGCTATGTCGATACAAGCCCGGATAATTTCCGGAAATCAATGGATATTTCTGTCTACTCCTTCACTGCCGTCGCTCAACGCGCGGAAAAGCTTATGATAGAAGGAGGCTCCCTGCTGACGCTGACCTATTATGGCGCTGAAAAAGTGATGCCGCATTACAACGTTATGGGCGTTGCCAAGGCGGCGCTCGAAGCATCGGTGCGCTACCTCGCCGTTGACCTCGGCGGTCAGAACATCCGCGTCAACGCGATTTCGGCCGGACCGATCAAAACGCTGGCTGCTTCCGGTATTGGCGATTTCCGCTATATTCTGAAGTGGAACGAGTATAATTCGCCGCTCAAGAGAACCACGACCATCGAAGAGGTCGGCGATTCGGCGCTTTACCTGCTTTCCGATCTCGGTCGAGGTACGACCGGAGAAGTCATGCACGTCGATTCGGGCTATCACGTCGTCGGTATGAAAGCGGTCGACGCGCCCGATATTTCCGTCGTCAAGGACGAGTAAACGCAGGAGGCCGACGTCAGGCCCGTTATCTATTATATCCGTCATGGACAAACCGACTGGAATGCGGAGTTCCGCTTCCAGGGGCAGCGCGATATTCCGCTAAACCGGGTCGGCTTGGAACAGGCACGCGCAAACGGCAAGCGACTGCTGGCGCATCTTGGACAAGCAGCGACTGAATTCGACTTCATCGCAAGCCCGATGGATCGCGCGCGCCATACCATGGAACTCGTTCTGGCGGAACTGGGCCTTCCGACCGACAATTATCGAACGGATCAGCGACTGTGCGAAGCTGCTTATGGCGATTGGGAAGGACTTACGATCGACGAAATCCAGCGGGAGGCAAGGACGGCATTCGATGCCCGCGAGAAGGATCGCTGGCATTTCGCGCCGCCAGGTGGCGAGAGCCTGCAGATGGCGATGGAGCGGGTTTTACCGGTGCTTGAAGCGGTAGAAACGAAGACGATCATCGTCGCCCATGGCGCAGTTGGCAGAACCGTTCGCAAGGTCATGCTCGGACTGGATGAAACGAAAGCCGGCCAGTTCGTGTTTCCGCAAGACCGGATTTTCCGCTTCGAGGGCGGCGTGGAGCAACTGATCTGAAGCGGCTGAAGTCGGCATTGACCGTCAGCCAAATGGTTCATAAAAGACAGGGGATTCCGCGCTGAGGTTATCCGATCGCGACGACTTCCTTTTACACAAAGCCAATCCGATGTCCTACAATACCTATGGCCACCTGTTTCGCGTAACCACCTGGGGCGAGAGCCACGGCGCCGGACTTGGCTGCGTCGTCGACGGCTGCCCGCCCGGCATTAAGTTTCGGGTGTCGGATATTCAGGCCGATCTCGATCGGCGCAAACCGGGACAGTCACGGCACACGACACAGCGCAAGGAAGATGATGCCGTTCAGGTGCTGTCCGGCGTCATGCCTGGCGAAGACGATACGGACCTTTTGACTACCACCGGCACGCCGATCTCGATGGCAATCTGGAATACCGACCAGCGTTCGAAGGACTATTCCGAGATAAAGGATCGCTATCGACCCGGCCATGCCGATTATACTTACGATGTGAAATACGGTATCCGCGACTATCGCGGCGGCGGTCGGTCCTCAGCGCGTGAGACCGCGGCCCGGGTTGCTGCCGGTGCTCTTGCGCGCCGCATCCTGCCCGGATTGACGGTCCGAGGCGCGCTTGTGCAGATTGGCGAAAAGACCATCGACCGGTCCCGCTGGGACTGGGATGAAATCGGACGCAACCCCTTTTTCTGCCCCGATGCTGAAGCAGCGAAAGAATGGGAAGACTATCTCGACCAAATCCGTAAATCCCAAGACAGCGTCGGTGCCGTGATAGAGGTGATAGCCGAGGGTGTGCCCGCCGGGATCGGCGCGCCCGTCTATGCCAAGCTCGATCAGGATATCTGCTCGGCCCTGATGTCGATCAACGCGGTCAAGGGCGTGGAAATCGGAAACGGTTTCGAAGCCGCCCGGATTACCGGTACACAAAACGCCGACGAAATGCGGATGGGCAGCGATGGCAATGTCGAGTTTCTCTCGAACAATGCCGGTGGAATCCTGGGCGGCATTGCTACCGGGCAACCGGTCGTTGCGCGATTTGCGATCAAGCCAACCTCCTCCATCCTCACCCCGGTAAAGAGCGTTACCGCGAAAGGCGAAGAAGTCGATGTCCGCACCAAGGGCCGGCATGACCCCTGCGTCGGCATCCGCGCAGTACCCATCGGCGAGGCCATGCTTGCCTGCGTGATAGCGGACCATTATCTGCTGCATCGCGGCCAGATCGGCCGAACCTGACCATCGAAGGGTAGCCCATATGAGTTTTGATCAGGCACGGGTGGCACAAGCCCTGCGCGCTTACGAAGCCGGCGAGATCGTCGTCGTCACCGATGATGACGACCGGGAAAACGAAGGCGATCTGATCGTCGCTGCCGTTCATTGCACGCCGGAAAAAATGGCGTTCATCATCCGGCACACCAGCGGTATCGTCTGCGCCCCGATGACGCTTTCGGCCGCGCGCCGCCTGAACCTCGCGCCGATGGTCGCCGAAAACGATGCCCCGCATGCCACCGCCTTCACCGTATCGGTTGATTACCGGCATGACACGACGACCGGCATTTCCGCCGAAGAGCGGACGTCTACTTGCCGGGCTCTCGCCAACCCGAATGCCGGCCCATCGGATTTCGTACGGCCGGGCCATGTATTTCCACTCGTCGCCAAAGAGGGCGGCGTTCTGATGCGTTCCGGGCATACGGAGGCTGCCGTCGATCTTTGCAAGCTTTGCAAGCTCGAGCCCGTCGGCGTCATCTCGGAACTAATGAACGAAGACGGGACCGTGATGCGCGGTGGGCAGGTGCAGGACTTCGCGAAAGCGCACAACCTGAAAATGGTTTCGGTAGCGGATCTCATCGCCTACCGCCAGCGCCAGGAAAGCCTTGTCGAACGGGTGGAGGTCGAAGTGGCTAAAACGTGGGCGGGCAATGCAATGGCCTATACTTATCGCACACCCTGGGACCCGATGCATCATCTGGCGCTTGTTTACGGCGATATCCGCGATGGCAAAGACGTGCCGGTGCGCCTGCAGATAGAATCGGTGCTCGATGACGTCTTCGGACCCGGCGAAAACCTTCGCGAGCTGATGGAGCAATTCGCCAAGGCTGGCCGCGGCGTCATCGTCTATCTTCGCGAGGGGTCCGTTGGCGTCAGACGGTACCAGGAGCCCGATCCGGCTCATATCACGGGACATGGGGAAGACCACCGGTCCGCCAAACACAGGCAGGACGAATGGCTGGAGATTGGATTGGGCGCCCAGATACTGCGTGATCTCGGCATCCAGTCGATCATACTGCATGCCTCGCGGAAACGTCACTATGTGGGACTTGAAGGGTTTGGTATAGAAATATCGAAAACCCTGCTTCCGGACTGATTCCATGCGCCTGTTTATTGCCTGCCTGGCTATCCTCACGGTTCTTTCAACCGGAAGCCAGGCGGCGGACCGATGGCGGACAAGCCAACTCAATGCGGCGGATTTTCCCGCCGGTATCATTCCAGAAAACCGGGAAGCGACAAGTGACGGCATGCCCGACGGGCTTGTTACCACCCGCGAAGGCGGCGATGTCGTTTCGGCTTGGTACGTTTTGCCGACACGGCGCTACAATCACGGCATTCTGGGTGACGATATCGAGGCTGGCGGCCTGATAGCCGTAGCCTCAAGCGGTCAACGCCACAATATTCAGTTGCCGCGTAGCGAAGTCTTCGAGGATATCGCTCCCCGCCTTGCCGATCTGGACGGCGACGGCACGACTGAAATCATCACTATCCG
>JAHEHW010000218.1 GCA_024639745.1 Salaquimonas sp.
AACGGAGACGGCTAAAGAAGCGCTTGCAGTAGGTATATTAGCGCCAATCGAGTATTGAACGATTGCAGCGCTTCAAGCAAATTGATTGATCGTGGATACTTTATCCAATCATCTGCGTTTTTTCGATCAATCGCCGAGACTGGAACCTTATTAACTGACTTTGAGACAGGGAAACAGCAAATCAGAAAATGGCGTCTGACTAGTGGCCGGGAGCGTCGCCGTGATTTTGGTCGCGCTGCGCTGAAACAGAAAATTGGAAAAACCAAAGAGTTCGAATTCTTTGACGCCAGAATACTCGATGGCGAGACCTACCATCATTGCAGTCTGTATTAAGACGCCACATGCCATCGTGAAATTACCCCTCAGATCTCTGACGAAATCGGAGAAGACGTGCCGCATCATGTGACCCACGGATTTATAACCCGCTTTGGAACTGGAAAGCCGGAACCTTTGGGTCTCTTCTATTTGGGTCCACCGCGACCATAAAAGAAACCCATAAGAAATTCGGCAAAACAGATGGTCAGATTTCAGAGTAGAACTTCATCATCTGTTAGGGATTTTCCGTCAAGGGACCAGCTATCGCTGCGGATAAAAAAACCAGCCTCGTTGCCGGGACCGGTTTCAATTTTTAAACGGAACCGGACAGCTCCGTCTTGAATGCCCTTAGGCGGCTGCTAGGTTGACAGCTTTCGGACCTTTACCGCGGCGATCATCTTCGGTGTCGAAGGTGACGCGCTGGTTTTCGCTCAGGGTGGTCATGCCCGAAGCCTGAACAGCAGAGATATGTACGAACACGTCCTTGCCGCCCTCTTCCGGGGTGATGAAGCCGAAGCCCTTATCGGTGTTGAAGAATTTGACCGTTCCAGTCATTGACATGATCTAAGTCCTTTCATTCGATCATAGCGCTGTCCCACCGGAATTGCCGGCAAACAGCATGGATTGGCCCTTTCAAGGCCGTCTTGGCAGGCAGAAGCAGTATGTCGAAGAAAGGCAGATACCGGTGTCTCACTTTGCCAAATGGCGGTTGAAACACCCGGATGTGTTATCGGCGCATCCGGATCGCTCGTATTCCCGCTGCAAGCCCGTTTATGGCGTATTGTCAGCGTCTGCATTGTCAGGTCTTCCAGTCGTCTTCATGTTCGCAAATTGCCCGAACGCGCGAAGTCATGCTCTAAACCGCAGGTTTTGGCAAGTAAAAAGATTTGTCAGCCAGATGACAATCCGGTCCGTTATCAGAAGAACTCCAGGCTGACCCGGAACATCTGCTCGACCTGCCGGACCCTCTCCGAGAGCGCAAAAATGATCACCCTGTCCTTCGGACGAATGACCGAACCACCGGACGGCGGCTCGACTTTGCCGTCATGGATGATCGCACCAATTCGAATACCCGGTGGCAAATCGAGTTCTCGCAGCGGTTTACCCACCAGTGGCGAGGTATCCAGTGCTTCGGCCTCAATGATCTCTGCCGCGCCGTTCTGGACCGAATAGACCCCGCGGATCCGGCCGCGGCGCACATGCTGCAGAACCCGTGAAATCGTCACGGAACGCGGATTGATATAATCGTCAATACCAAGTGACTTGGTAAAGCCGTGATAACCCGCGTTATTGAGTAGCGCGAGATTCGAAGGGCAGCCAAGCCGTTTGGCCAGAACGGAGGAAAGAATGTTCACTTGGTCGTCATTGGTGATAGAGACCATCAGGTCCGCATTGGCGATGCCCGCTTCTTTGAGCAATTGCTCGTCGAGCGCGCTGCCATGCAGGATGACGGTCTTGTTCAGCCCGTCGGCCATCCGGATCGCAACTTCGCGCGATTGCTCGATGACCCTTACTTTCGACGAGGGCATCAGTTCCTCGATCCGCCGGGCGAGATAAAGCCCGATATTGCCACCACCGGCGATAACGATGCGGCCGGCTTCCGGTTTTTCTTTGCCGAAAATACCGAGCGTTCGCCGCGACTGCTGGCGCTCGCAAATGACATAGGCAAGATCGCCGACCTGGATCTGATCGCCGGATTTGGGCGCCAACATCCTGTCCTCGCGCCAGATACCGACGACCGTTGCGTTTAGGTCCGGAAACAATTCGCTCAATTGCGACAGCGGTGTATCGACGACCGGGCAATCCTCGTCGCAGTCGATCGCCAGCATCGCAACCTGCTCATCGGAAAACGGCACGATCTCACGCGCGCCCGGCAGCGAAATCCGCCTGAGGATCACCTCGCCGACCTCGATTTCCGGCGAGATCATCACATCGATCGGCATGTGCTCCCGGGCGAAGAGGTTTTGCCAGTGCGGCTGTCGGTAACTTTGCGCCCTGATCCTGGCGATTTTGGTCGGCACCGAAAACAGCGAGTGGGCCACCTGGCAGGCGACCATATTCACTTCGTCGTAAAGCGTCACCGCGATGATCATGTCGGCCTGGTCGGCACCCGCACGCGACAATATGTCTGGGTGAGAACCGTGCCCGTGATATCCCCGTACATCGAGCTTGTCCTGAATATTCTGGACCAGCTCTGCTGAACTATCGATGACCGAAACATCGTTGCCTTCTTCCGCAAGACGCTCTGCAATTCCGTACCCGACCTGCCCGGCGCCGCAAATGATGATTTTCATGCATTATCCCCGGAAGCCGTTTGCCCGGCCGCTTCTCCATTATCGCCTTGAGCAGCCGTATCAGAACTCTTCTTCTTTTCGAAGAGACCCAGCATCTTCAATTTACGGTGCAGCGCCGAGCGCTCCATCCCGACGAATTCGGCCGTCCTGGAAATGTTGCCGCCAAAACGGGCTACCTGAGCCGCAAGATAGTCCCGTTCAAAGCGTTCCCGGGCCTCTTTCAGAGGCAACGCAAGAAGGTGCTCGGAGTCCTCGCCGCCAATGCTGGGAAGCATTTCGCCAATCTCGGATGGCAGCATATCGGCGGTGATGATCTCTCCTTCGCCGACACGCGAGAGGATCATGAGCCGCTCGATATTGTTGCGTAGCTGCCGAACGTTTCCCGGCCAGTCATGCGCTTGCAGGACGGCCATTGCATCCTCACCCAGGCGGCATGCCGGGATACCGGACTGACGGGAAATCTGCTGCATAAAGGCTTCAATCAAAAGCGGCACATCCTCCCGGCGTTGCGAAAGGGGTGGCACCGCTACCGGAACGACCGCAAGGCGATGAAACAGATCTTCGCGGAATTGCCCATCGGCGATCAGCTTTTCGAGATCCCGGGCCGTTGAAGAAAGCACCCGAACATCGACACTCACTTTCTGGCCGCCGCCGACCCGCTCGAACTTCTGATCAACCAGAACCCTAAGAATCTTGTTCTGTGTGTCCCTCGGCATGTCCGCGACTTCATCGAGATACAGGGTTCCTCCATGTGCCTCCTCCAGCGCTCCCACCTTGCGTCCGGATACGTTCTGTTCCTCGGTACCAAAAAGCTCCACCTCCATTCTGTCGGACGTGATTTGGGCGGCGCTCACGACAACGAACGGCCCCTTCGACCTCGCTGAATGGCGATGAATGGTGCGCGCGACGAGTTCCTTGCCGGCCCCGGAGGCTCCGATGATCATTACCCGGCTGTTTGTTGGCGCAACACGCTCGATGGTCTGCCGCAGCGCATTCATCGGCGAGGATTGGCCGATCAGCTCCGGCATGTCCGCGCTTTTGTCCTGCAGTTCTTGAACCTGTTTTTTCAGTTGTGAGGTCTCGAGCGCGCGTTCCGCGATTAGAAGCAGCCTGTCCACCTTGAACGGCTTCTCGATGTAGTCATAGGCACCGTTCTTGATAGCAGACACTGCTGTTTCGATATTGCCGTGACCGGATATGATCACAACCGGAAGGTCCGCGTGGGTTTCCTTTATCTCGCTTAGCAGCTCAAGGCCGTCCAGTTTCGATCCCTGCAGCCAGATATCCAGAAAGACCAGGTTCGGCTTGCGCTCCGATATCGCAGCAAGCGCAGAATCACTGTCGGAAGCCAACCGGGTATTGTACCCTTCGTCTTCAAGGATCCCGCCTACGAGTTCGCGGATATCTCGTTCGTCATCGATTACCAGTATGTCCGAAGCCATCAGGACATCGCCTCACTTCCATTGTCTTGTTTGGGGTGTTCGTCTTCTTGTGCCGCGTCCCTATCGCTTGCTTGGGCAGGACCTTCGGCAGTACCGGATTCGGCGTCAATATTGGGCAGTTTCAGACGCATCATGGCACCCGTGGCATCCTCCGCTACAGCGGGCGCATCGAGCAGCTCGATTGAGCCACCATGATCGTCGAGTATTTTTCTTACGATCGCTAGACCGAGACCCGTGCCCTTCTGACGAGTCGTCATGTACGGCTCCAAGAGTTTTTGCCGATCTTCTTTGGGCAATCCCTTACCGTTGTCTGTGACATCGATCACAATCATTTCGTTATCATCATGCCAGACCCGCATTTCGACCTTGCCACTTTCAATTCCATCCGCCTTTTTTTCGACCGCCTCAATCGCCTCCACCGCATTCTTGATGATGTTTATCAGCGCCTGGGAAATCAGCCGTTCATCGAAACGCGAACGGTGCTTCGATGTCCCCAGATCAAGCGAGA
>JAHEHW010000219.1 GCA_024639745.1 Salaquimonas sp.
TTCGAAACGCAGAAGGTTTTCGAGAAGAACTTTCAGCGAGTAGGGAAGGCGGGAAATGCCTTCCAGTCCATTTTTTTCCGCTTCTTTGAGCGAGTAATAGGTATATTCCTTTCCACCTGCGGAAAGGGTTTTCTTGCATTTGAAGCTGTCGAGCGAATTCAGCATTGCGTGTTCCGTAACTCGTTATTTGGCCGAAACAGGCTTACGCTGGCGTACCGGTGATCCGGTGGAATATGCCTTTGGGGAAACCCCAGCGGGTGCGACCATTTCCGCGCATCAGCCTGCTTTGCCCAACTCGTTATCGAACTGGATCGGCAGGGGAAATTTCCGGCAAGCCGGCCGCTGGCTTGCCGGTTCGCGTTATAGTCAGTTTTGGACGCAACGCAAATAGACTTCCGTCTCAAAATCCAATCAACCCGGATTTTGCAGAATCGATTGGCGCGCGCTGCCTCGACACCCGCAGGATAAGCGATTACTAAAGCCAAACCCCAACAGGGAAACCTTGTTACTCGCTGCGTTTGAGGTAGCTGAAAGACGCCATGAAAGTCATCGCGGAAAACCTGACGGTTGCCAGGGGCGAGCGTCACATCGTCGAAAAGGTCAGTTTTTCACTCGATTCCGGAGAAGCGCTGATCGTTACCGGAGAGAACGGCGTGGGCAAGTCGACTTTGCTACGGGCATTTTGCGGCCTTTTGCCGATGGTCGCCGGAGAAGTAAGGGTGGAAAATGGTCCGCCCGAGGCGAGTCTTGCCGAACTTATCCATTTTCTGTCTGCCAAGAACGCAATGAAGGATAGTCTCACGGTTGCGGAAAATCTGAGCTTCTGGAAAGAATTTTGCCGGAGTGGATATGCCGAACCCGGGCTTGACCCAGAACAGGCGCTCGACACGCTTGAACTCGCTCACTGCCTTGATCTGCCATTCGGATATCTGTCGACGGGCATGAAGCGCAGGGCGGCGCTCGCGCGCCTGCTGGTCGTCAGAAAGCCGGTATGGGTGCTAGACGAACCGACCTCAGGCCTTGATGCCCGTTCGGTCGATCTCTTCTCCAGAATGCTGCAGACATTCTGCGAGGCAGGCGGCATCCTGATAGCCGCTACCCATTTACCGCTCGGATTGCCAGGCGCAAAATCGCTGGAAATGAAAGCGCTCACCGCCACCCGCGCAAACGACCAGATGGCGTTCGAATGACGTCGCTGTTTTTCCGTGAATTGAAGATCGCCTGGCGGTCGGGCGGAGGGGCACTGACGGGCGTTATGTTTTTCCTTGCCGTTGTCACGGTTTTCCCATTCGGCATCGGCCCCGACCTGAATACGCTTGCCCGGATCGGTCCGGCAGTCCTTTGGATAGCCGCCCTGCTCGCTTCGCTGTTGGGGTTGGACCGACTGTTTCAGCTTGAGAGGGAAGACGGATCGCTGGACGTGCTGTTGATGCAGGAATGGCCGATGACGCTCGTCGTCGGAATAAAATGCCTCGCCCATTGGGTTGTGACGGGCTTGCCTCTGGTTCTCGCCACGCCGATTTTCGGCTTGATGCTGAATGTGCCGCCGATCGGGATCGCCGCAGCCATGCTGACACTGCTGGCCGGAACCCCGGCGATTACGTTGATCGGTGCAGCTGGTGCCGCGGTTACCGTTTCGCTTCCGCGCGGCGGCCTCTTGATAGCAATCCTGGTTTTGCCACTGGTAATCCCTGTGTTGATATTCGGCGTTACGGCAACGAATGGCGCGATGTTCGATCCCGATCCATTTACCGCGCCGTTCATGATTCTCTGTGCTCTGACCCTGTTTTCTGCCGTTGCAGGTCCTCTTGCTGCGGCAACCATGCTGCGGCATTCTGCTGACTGACAAATACCGTCCGGAAGGATTATTTGAACCCCATGAGTGATGCATTGACAGAAGAAAAGCGCAGTCAGGGATTTTGGGCATGGCTTACGGGCCTTGCCAATCCTACACGCTTCATGGCGCTGACCGACGCAATCATGCCGTTCATTGCCAGCATTACCGTTCTTGCGCTTGCCGCCGGCCTCTATATGGCATTCACCGCGCCCGAGGATTATCAGCAGGGTGAGACGGTCCTGATCATGTTCATCCATGTTCCGGCCGCTTGGCTCGCGATGATGTGCTATTCGGTCATGAGTCTTTCCGCCCTTGGCACCCTGGTCTGGCGTCATCCGCTGGCCGATGTTTCCCTTAGAGCAGCGGCGCCTATTGGCGCGGCTTTCACTTTGCTGGCGCTTGTAACCGGCTCGTTATGGGGCAAGCCGATGTGGGGTACCTGGTGGGTATGGGATGCCAGACTGACATCGGTACTAGTGCTTCTGATCATTTATCTTGGCATAATCACGCTTGGCCGCGCGCTTGAAGAACCGACCCAGGCGGCAAAGGCGCTTGCTGTAACCACGCTGATCGGTTTCGTGAATATTCCGATCATCAAGTTTTCGGTCGATTGGTGGAATACCCTGCATCAACCGGCTTCCGTTTCGCGTTTCGACCGGCCAGCTATGGATGCGGCATTCCTGTATCCGTTGCTGATCATGGCGCTTGCGTACATGCTGATGTTCTTCACCCTGCACCTGATGAACATGCGCAACGAGATCCTGCGCCGGCGCATCAGGACACTGAAAATACGCGCGGCGGAGGCGGGCTGATGTTCGGCGAATATGCAGGTTACATCATACCCTCATACTTGCTGACCATTCTGGTCATCGGATCGGTCTTCGTCTGGATCAGGCTGGTCTACCGAAGCCGGCGCAAAGAACTCGAAGCTCTCGAAGCCGGCGGCTTGAAGCGTCGTTCGGCAGTCCGGCAGGAAGCGAATACCCGTGACAGCTAGCGACCAAAATACGAAACAGAAAAGCTCCGCAAATTGGTGGTTTGCACTGCTGCCTCTGCTGTTTTTCGTCGCGCTTGCGGGCATTTTTTACAAACAGCTCGCATCGGGTGGCGGAACCAGTGACATTCCCTCTGCCCTGATCGGAGAAAAAGCGCCTTCTGCAAGCCTCGACCCGTTGGTTGGCTTGAAAGATAATGGCGGCCAAGTCCCGGCTTTCACGCCGGAAGTGCTGAATGGCAAATACAGTCTGGTCAATGTGTGGGCTTCCTGGTGCGCGCCGTGCCGGCAGGAACATCCGCTGCTCGTAGAACTCTCGGCTGATGCCGACATCCAGATTGTTGGCTTGAATTACAAAGATAAGACCGAGAACGCCCTTCGTTTTCTTGGTCAGCTGGGAAACCCTTATGACGCAGTCGGCGTCGATCCGAAAGGCAGGGCTGCCATCGACTGGGGCGTTTACGGTGTGCCGGAAAGCTTCATGGTAGGACCCGATAGCACCATCCTGTACAAACATATCGGCCCGCTTACCCCTGAGGCATTGCAGGAAAAGATCCTGCCATTGATCAAGAGTGAGAACTGAACTCTTTCCCAGGGCAGAATTGGCCTATTTATCTCAGGCATGACCTATCCACTTTCCCCATCGATGGTGAAAACCATACCCGACGGTGACACGCACGAGCGTCACGTTTGCGAGCATTGCGGTCTCGTCAACTATCAGAATCCGAAAATCGTCGTCGGCTCTGTCGTCCGCCACCAAGGCAAGTTCCTTATGTGCAGGCGTGCCATCGAACCGCGCAGGGGTTTCTGGACGATTCCAGCGGGCTATCTTGAATTGCATGAAACACCGGAAGACGGCGCCCGGCGGGAGGCCCTCGAAGAAGCCAATGCGCGGATCGCGATTTCGGGATTACTGGCGGTCTACACCGTACCGCGGTTGTCACAGGTTCAACTGATCTATCGCGCAACATTGGAGAAGCCGGAGTTTTCTGCGGGCGAGGAAAGTCTTGAAGTCCAGTTGTTCGACTGGGAATCGATTCCGCGTGACGATATCGCTTTCCCGACCGTGCATTGGGCACTGAATCATGACCTGTCTGCCGAGCAGGGAGGACTGAAGGCGCCATTTGGCAATTCCGAGGGGGCAAGCACGGATCTACCTGAGGACTAGCTTTATTCTTCGCTGTCCTGGTCAAGTGACTCAAGCGAATGCTTGACGATTACCGGGTACTGGAAAAGCATGAAAACGATCGTCATGGGCATCGTCGCCCAGACTTTGAAATTGACCCAGAAATCATTTGAAAAATTGCGCCAGACAATTTCGTTGACCACGGCCAGAAACAGAAAATAGCATCCCCAGCGAAAGGTCAGCTTGCGCCATCCCGTTTCATCCAGCTTGAACGGGCCGTCGAACAGCAATTTCATCAATGGGTAGTTGAACCCGAACAATGCGATCAGAAGCGTTGCGCCAAACAGGATATTGACCAGCGTCGGCTTGATCTTGATGAACATTTCATCCTGAAGAAACAGCGTCAGTGCACCGAATACGAGAACGAAGATCCCCGTTACCAATGGCATGATCGCAACGCGCTTTTCCAGCATCCAGGTAATGGCAAGCGAAACTGACATTGCCGCCATAAAAAATCCGGTTCCGATGAAGATCTTGCCGCCAAGCGCATCGAGGATCGGAAATGTTACGGCGAGTTCCTCGCCGTAAGTATTGGCAAGGA
>JAHEHW010000220.1 GCA_024639745.1 Salaquimonas sp.
GAACAATGCTTAGCACATCGTTCCGCGCGGCCAATGGGCGTTGCAGCGCCGAAGCCGCAGCCATCAACGAGGAAATCCCGGGGACCACCTCGATTTCGAATTCCATTGAAAGGCGCTCGAAGAGATACATGAAGGAACCGTAGAAGAAGGGATCGCCCTCACAAAGCACGATAACATCGTCACCCGCCTGCAGATGCCCCGAAAGAATTTCAGCGGTTGCATCATAGACGCTCTTTGCCGGGAACCGCTCAACACGCATCGGGATCACAATCGGCACTTCGATCTGATCCTCGGAAAGATAGTCGGAAACGATAGAGCGAGCAAAGCTCTCCCCCGTGTCGGGCGCCGGATAACAGACGATCTTGGCCTGGCGCAAAATCCGATGCGCCTTGAGCGTTAGCAGTTCCGGATCACCCGGCCCGACACCGATGCCGTAAACCTTGCCGGCCATCACGAAGCTTCCATCGGTTTTGTGACCGCCCATTGGGTCACCTGCATGAACGGTCTCATACCATGATAGTTTCCAACAGAAATCATCGACGAAGCAGCAATGCGGTCAAGCGTCCCGCCATGTGCTTCAAAAAGCGAAAACAGCCGTGTCTCGCTCTCCAGCGTCACAGCATTGGCTACCAGTCTTCCTCCGGGCCTCAATGCACCCCAGGCAGCGTCGAACACCCCGGCATCGGTCAACCCGCCACCGATGAAGACCGCATCGGGCCGGGGCAAACTCGCCAGCGCCCCCGGGGCCTCGCCTTTGACAATCGAAAGCCTCGGCGTACCCAGCCGCATCTTGTTCTCGTAGATCATTTCGCGGCGTGCCTCGACAGGCTCGATGGCATGAGCGATCGCCCCCCGCGCCGCACGCATCCATTCGATGCCGATTGAACCGCATCCCGCGCCGATGTCCAACAGCACGGCATCGGGGTAGGGCATCAGCGCAGAAAGGGTGGCGGCGCGGACCACGCGCTTCGTTATTTGTCCGTCATGAACGAAAGCATCGTCTGGCAAACCACCCTGGCGCGAATACCATTGGGCATTATCGCCCGCGATGCATTCGATCGTCAGCGTGTGAAAATCCGGAACCTGATGCGCCCATTCGCTGGCTGCCCCGCTGAAATGCTTCTCCTCCGCGCCACCAAGCGCCGCAAGCACGGTCATCCGACTTTTCCCCAAGCCGCGTTCGGTCAGGATATTGGCAATCGCTTCCGGCGTAGTCCGGTCCTTGGTCAGACAGATCAGACGAACATCCGGCGCCAGATGAGGAATGATCTGTTCCACGGGGCGACCATGTACCGTCACCGTTTCCAAATCCGCGAAGCTCCAGCCCATACGAGCCGCTGCCCACTGAAATGCTGACAATTGCGGATGGAAACGAATCTCTTCCGGAGGGATCGCCTTGGTGATCCGGGCGCCGACAGAGTACCATAGCGGATCGCCGGTCACGAGGATTGCGATCTTCCGCCCTTTAAATGACTTGATAGTATCGATCATCGCATCGAAGGGCGACGGCCACGCGATTCGTCGCGCTTGTATTTTGTCGGCTAGTCGGTGATGCCGATCACCCCCGATGATAATCTCGGCGTTCTCGAGCACCGCGACCGCATCGCGCGAAAGTCCCTCGACGCCGTCCTCACCGATGCCGATTATATCGAGCCAAGCGCTCATGATGGCCACCACCAGATGAGGATGATCAGGCCCATCGTGATATCAACTGCCGCGCAGAATGGCGGATACCACTGCACCACCGATGCGCCGAACCGGTTACCGAATTGACGCTCATGATGCAGCCAGTCCCAGATGCCATGCCAAAGATAACCAGGCACCAGCCACAATACATGTACGTAGCTGCCGGCGGCCACGAATACGAAGGTCAGCGTCGCAGCCAAAATTTCCTGCACCGCCGCACGATTGCCGACCGGGCGCACGATCAGCGCTCCGAGATAGATCGCGCCGATAATTCCCAGCGAAATCGCGAACCCGGCGGCAAACCGGTCTTCCGCTCCCGGAAGACGAAGCACGAACGAAATCGAGAGCCCAAAGCCAATTCCGAAAATGATGAAACGGTTAAACAGGAAGCCGATCATGACTTGCCCGTCGCAAGATAGGCCAGCGCATTAACAACTGAAGACGCCATGGCACTGCCACCCCGGCGACCATGCACCGTAATGAACTGGCTGCCGCGGGGGTTGTCCGCGAGTTCGCGTTTCGATTCTACCGCACCGATGAAGCCAACCGGAATCCCAATAATGAGCGCTGGTTTAACACCGTCTTCATCCACGCGTTCCAGCAGCCTGAACAGCGCGGTTGGCGCATTGCCGATAACGCAGATGGATCCTTCCAGCTCATCCCAGAAATCGACCGCGCTTGCGGTTCGGGTATTCCGCGCCGCCTTCCCGTAAACCCCTGCCCGCTTGTCATTCAGCGTACAGACAAGCCGTGAGGCTCCGGGCAAATTGCGTTCGATGATCCCGGCTTTCACCATCTCCACATCGCAATAAACCGCGCAATCACTTTGAAGCGCGGTAACCCCCGCCTCCGCAGCGCTGTCGCTGAAATCGAGATCCTCGACGATATTCGTCATGCCGCAGGAATGAACAAGCCGCGTTACAACGCGTTGCATGGCAGCCGAATAACGCTCCATCGCGACTTCCCGCTCGACCGTCTCAAATGAAAGCCGGTAAATCTCGGCAGGATCGCGAATGTAGTCGAGCGCCATTGCAGCCTACTTCTTCTGCATCGATATGGGCCCGAGCGGATGATCCGCCTGCGGATAGGGATGATGATGGTGTCCATGGTCATGGTGATCATGCCCGTGATCATGGCTATGCTGGTGCGCATGATCGTGGGTATGGAGCGGCGTCCAGGGCAAGCCGTGCTTCCTGCAGAATTCCTCATCCCGGCACGATGCGTCACAATCGCCATTGCAGGGGCAGTCCTCAAGCCCTCCGCCAATGCCTTCCACGTGATGGTGATGACTCTCCTGGGCAAGACCGACTTCCGCCTCGAAACCAAGCACCTGCTCGCGGTATTTGCACATCTGGCAATTCATCACCGCCCTTCCCTCAAGGACTTCCAGCAGCCGGTCTTCGAACGTATCGAGCACCAGATTATGGTCGCTGAGATAGCCTGCCTTGAGGAATTCGATATCCGGATACCGCGCCGCAACATCATCCGTGTATTTATAGATACGCTTGACCAAAACGCCGGTGAACAGAAAATACGGAAACACGATGATCCGCTTGTAGCCGAGCCTCACTGCATGCTCGAGGCCCGGTTCGACCAGCGGGAAAGTGACGCCGGAATAGCATGTCTCCGCCCAGCCGAAGCCCATACCCTCCCAGAGCATGCGCATTACCTTGGAAACATTGGAATTGGCATCCGGGTCGGATGATCCGCGCCCGACAACCATCAACAGCGTCTCGTGGCGGTCCACATCGATCTCCGCCGTGGCAATTGCTTCCTCAATCCGCGCCGAAGCCGCGCGGATCATCTTGAGATCGACACCAAGCTCACGGCCATATTCGATCGCCATATCCCCATGCTGTGCGGCATAAGTGTTTAGGACCGAGGGAATGTCGTTCTTGGCATGACCGGCAGCAAACAACATCCCCGGCACGGCGAGCACCCGTTTGATGCCACGCTCGCGCAATTTATCGAGTCCGGCGTGGATCACCGGATTGCAGAATTCGAGATAACCGTATTCGATAGCGGCTTCCGGATAACGAGCTTTCAAGCCTTCGGAAAGCCTTGAGAATTCTCGCGCGGCGTTCTGGTTGCGGCTACCGTGGCCGCAGATCATGATACCCGTATCGGCAGGCAGGTTTTTCAAGAAGCTAGTCATGCACCCGCCCCTTCGCTTTCTCCGTCACCCTCGGCCATTTCCCCTTCTTCTGGCTGTTCGTTATCCTTTGCCTTCAACTGCTGTTTGGCTATCGCCGCAGCAGCTGCGGCTGCAAAAACGCCGGCACCAAGCGCAATCCAGTGCGCGTGACCCGCCAATTCACCGACATGGCCGATATGAGCGAAAGCGGGAAATGCTACTGTAAGTAACAGTGCAATGGTGGAAATCAAACGAAAGATCATCGGGAGCACTCCGGTTTCGGTTGGCGGATGCTTCCGAAGAACGTGAAACCGGAAAACAGGAGCGCGGACCACACGGCCCGCACAGTGTCTGACAGCTCCGGACTTGGTCCCCTGATTGGGTCAACCGCACCGAAATCGGTCTCAGCCCCTCAAATGCCTTCAGCCCTAGGGCCGACGTGGCGAGGCACCGTCAATTCGCGCCGACCCTATGCCTCGCAGGAAACGCGGTCAAACAAAATCCCGCCTTTCGCTGTCGCTAATCGCACATACTTCAATTCCTGCCCAAATTTATCCGCGTTGTTCCACACACCGCGTGCTTGCCACCCAACAGATACTGCGAACAAGCAGTATCGACATCATAGCCTGCTACACAATCTTGCGTTTGGCGCAAATCTTCGGCCCGGCCCTTCAATTCAATCCGGCTCAGTCTGAATATCTTATGAAGAATA